>NZ_RJPH01000004.1:0-168568 GCF_003944205.1 Streptococcus oralis subsp. dentisani | reverse complement strand
GACTAGCACTTACTGATGCTGAAGCACTTTGGCTTGCTGATACTGACGCAGAGTGGCTCGCGCTTGCTGAGATAGAAGCTGAGTTCTGGTTGTTAGATGCTGAAGCTGAGGCACTTTGGCTTGCAGATACTGATGCTGAAGTACTTTGACTTGCAGATACTGATGCTGAAGCGCTTTGGCTTGCACTTACTGACGCAGAGTGGCTCGCGCTTGCTGAGATAGAAGCTGAGTTCTGGTTGTTAGATGCTGAAGCTGAGGCACTTTGGCTGGCGCTTACTGATGCTGAAGCACTTTGACTTGCACTTACAGATGCGCTTGCTGATTGGCTAGCTGATACAGACGCAGAGTCGCTTGCACTTGCTGAAGCACTTTGGCTAGCATTTGCTGAGCTTGATGCTGATTGGCTTGCACTGATGCTTGCTGATACTGATGCTGAAGCGCTTTGGCTTGAGCTTACTGATGCGCTAGCTGATTGACTTGAGCTTACAGAAGCTGAAGCTGATTGGCTAGCTGATACTGATGCTGAAGCGCTTTGGCTTGAGCTTACTGATGCGCTAGCTGATTGGCTTGCACTTACAGACGCTGAAGCTGATTGACTTGAGCTTACTGATGCGCTAGTTGATTGGCTTGCACTTACAGACGCTGAAGCGCTTTGGCTTGCAGATACTGATGCGCTAGCTGATTGACTTGCAGATACTGATGCTGAAGCGCTTTGGCTTGCAGATACTGATGCGCTAGCTGATTGACTTGAGCTTACAGAAGCTGAAGCTGATTGGCTTGCACTTACAGACGCTGAAGCTGATTGACTTGAGCTTACTGATGCTGAAGCTGAGCGACTTGCACTAAGCGATGCACTGGCCGAACGGCTTGAACTTACGCTCGCTGAAGCTGAGCGACTTGCGCTAAGTGAGGCACTCGCTGATGCACTCGCTGAACGGCTTGAGCTTACACTTGCTGAAGCTGAGCGACTTGCACTAAGCGATGCACTCGCTGAACGGCTTGAGCTTACGCTCGCTGAGGCTGAGCGACTTGCGCTAAGCGATGCACTGGCCGAACGGCTTGAACTTACGCTCGCTGAAGCTGAGCGACTTGCGCTGAGTGATGCACTGGCTGAAGCACTTGCCGAACGACTTGAGCTTACGCTCGCTGAGGCTGAACGGCTTGAACTTGCACTTGCTGAAGCTGAGCGACTTGCGCTGAGTGATGCACTCGCACTTTGGCTTCCTGATACAGAAGCAGATACGCTACTGCTCACGCTCGCACTGGCTGAGGCACTTTGGCTCGCAATTGCTGACGTTGATGCACTAATACTTGCAGATACAGATGCTGAAGCACTTTGACTCGCACTAATTGACGCAGAGTCACTCGCACTCAAACTCATTGAATCTGAAGCTGACTGTGTACTTGTTGATGCTGACGTTGATTGACTTGCAGATGTAGATTCACTCTCATATCGAGGGCTACGAGTAACATTGAAGCTTATTGTAGCTTGATTGACCACTCCTTGACCACCTGCGCCACTAACTCGTACATTGAACAATACCAAGTTCCCTTTGACAGGCGTTGGATAACCCCACATAGTCAAACGTGGTAAATATCCAATCTGACCTTGTTGACTCCGTACTTGCACAACATCCAATCGATAGTTAAGACCAAGTTGTTTCAAACGATTAGTGTCTGTCTCAGAAATATAGAGGGCATCTCTAGCAATATGCTCCTGCTTCCAAGTACCATTAAAGTGCTTGTTTTGTCCATTATGGAAATAAACATGTGTCTCAGGCATTGGTTTATAAGCTGTTTGATCAGGAATTGGATATCTCTTGGCATATTGACCATTTGGTGTATCGGTAAGAAATACACCAGCTTCAGAGTCAATAATACCTGGAATACCTCCAGAACGGAAACCAGAGTAACCAGTTTTTGGTGCAGTTGTTACTTGCTTGTCTGCCACTTGATCCTTCTCAGCTTGCTTGGTTGTATCCTTACCTTGGGCTTGGTTCTTATCCGCTACAACACCAGCTGCGATATTGTTGCTGGTCGTTGTTGCTTGACTAGCGCTAAGAGCTGCGCTTGCCAAACTTTGGTTAGCACTACCTGATACAAGACTTGCTGCAGGGTTGACCTTAAGGTTGAGCGATGCAGAAGTTGAGGTAGACACAGAAGCCTGAGCTGATGGTTCGCTAACAGCTGATGTACTCTCAACTACAGAGGCAGGTGCTGGAGCGCTTGCTGACGCTGATGGTGTAGAGCTTACTGATGCAGATGCTTTGGCACTTGCTGAAGCTGATACAGGAGCTGATGTTGATTGACTCGCTGACTCAGATGCTGGAGCAGTTGACTGGCCTGCTGATGTTGAAGCACTTGCAGATGCTGACTGACTCGCTAAGACTGACTGACTTGCTGAGGCAGATTGACTGACTGAAGCTGACTGACTCGCACTCGCTTGAGCCTCAACAGATTGACTGACTGATACAGAAGCTGTTGCAGATGCTTGTTCTGCTTGAGCTTTCTTTACTTCTGCTTGCGCTTGAGCGATGATTGAGTTCGTACTTGTTTCAGTTGTTTCAGCTGCTTTTGGTTCAGCTGCGATGACTGTTTTATCCTTTTCTGTATAGTCAGACGTTTCATCTGCGTATACAGTTTGCTCTTGAGTCATCACAAATCCTGCAGCTCCCGCGGCCAGGATTCCCCCTATACCCGCTAGCGTGTTAAAACTAAGGTGTGCGTGATCAAGTTCTTCAGTGTCTGACAGGGTACTAGAGACAACTTCGCCCATCCCCCCGATACGGAAGAGATCCAATTGAGAGTTCGAGGCTTTTACCCAGTTTTTCCCCGACTTGTAAAGCTTATAACGCTTTTTCTCATCTACGATCTCGAAATCTTTGTTAAATTTTTTACTTCGAAACATTTGTTTCCTTTCTTTTATCCAATTGCGACCCTTTGTTAACCTCATGACCATTAACAAAGCGTAGTTGCGCTGCCCTCTCAAAACCAAAATAATAAAACCGCAGTCAGTTTCAGTTTTTATCCCTTTGACTCAGAAAAAGCAGATCCCATCTGGGATATACCAGTCGTTCTTATCTAGTATACACCACTTATCATTTTATCAAAACGGATTGCCCTTTTCAAGTAATTATATGCGAAATGACAAATGAAAACACTTAATTTTTATTAAAAATTCGCTTTTAGAGTTCAAACTATTGAAATTCTCTTACGATTTTCGAAATCAAGCCCATTAATACTTCCAATAAAAAATGACCAAACCATCATTAGAAGAGATCATTTCTTTTGTAAATCCCATACTTTTAATCGTTTTTCAGACGTTTTCGAAAGATACAGATGAGGACAAGATTATTAACGCTTTGGAACACCCTGTTCTCATACAAAACGGGAAGCCACTATCAACCTTATCATAGTCATTAAACGAAATGCTTTTGATTGTTAGAACTTTGGCAATGTCAAAACCAGAATTTTCATAGCTTTAAACATGACAAAAGAGAGAATCAATCTGATTCCCTCTATGCTTCGTTATATGTCACCCACTTCAGTTTCCACTTATTTCCATTCTAATCGGCACTCTGCCGAAATTCTGCTCTGCTATACTTGGCTGTCCTAGTTTGTAGATCTGGTCTGCTTTTTGGGTCATTGTATCCCAAGGTTCTTTGCCAATTCGACTGACTAGATGGACCTGCTCTTTCAGTGACTTGAGATGTTGTCTGCCTTTTTCGGTAAAGCCAAGGACATGGATACCTTCTGGCAAGTCACTTTCTCTAGCTTGCACCAAGATATAAGTCAATAGGCGTCTGACACGCGCTTTTGTGTAACGTTTAGTGGCAACTGCCTCGACCAATTCCTCCACAGACTGGGCTATCTTGATGGCATCCTTGATACGCACTGCCATTTCTTGATTGACCTGATAGATGGTCGTCAGGTCTGGATTTGACAAGATTTGATAGCGGAGCAAGGGAAAAAAGTCATCCCAGCTCACCTTACTGGCTTGCTCAAAGAGGTCAACAGAAGGCATACAGCGTTCTAAGAAATCTTGGTCTGATTGATGCTGACGGAGAGCTGTTGCCGAGGCAAATTCCACATTCTTGTCCACAGAGTGATAGCCAGCCCCCTGACGTTGAATTGGATGCAGTTTGATTTTACGTCCCGCAACCGCCTTGGCATAGGCCAGAGCAAGGACATGATTGGGGGTATTGCCTGAAAAATCAAGACCTGCAAATTCCTTCCACATGGCTTGGGTTTTCTGAGGATAAGAGAGGGCATCAGGCAGATTTTCCACAAATTCCTCCATCTCGGTACCTTGCTCCGTGTATAGGTCAGCAATTTTCTGGTAATCCAGAACTTCCTCTGTCCCGAAAGCGAGGGTATCAATGCCCAAGCGAGCCAAGATATCCACAGCTCCTTGACCGAAGAAATCTGCTGCCTGAACACTGACTAAAAAGGGCAATTCCACTACCAAATCTGCTCCATTTTCCAGCGCCATCTGAGCCCGTGTCCACTTGTCCACGATAGCAGGCTCTCCACGCTGCATGAAATTCCCAGACATGGCAACGATTTTCAGTCCCTCTGCCTGCTCCAGCAGATATTTATGCCCATTATGAAAAGGATTGAATTCCGCGATAATACCTGTGATGGCCATGATGTTCTCCTACTTCTGCGCGACAAAAAACCAACGGGTAGTGGTTTCTGTCGGCTCCTTGTCCTCAAAGTCCGCATAGAGTTTGAAGAACTTGAAACCAGCCTGTTCCAGCAAAATATCATAGGTCAGGACCTCATAGGTTCGCTCCTCATGCACTTCATCGTGGCGACTAAAGGAACCGTCAGCCTCCTTGACAAAGAAAGTCAACTCATGCACGATGGAGTGAGGAGCTTCGTCCTCATAGGTGTCCCAAAGCATGGCAAAATCTTCCGCATTTTCATGGTAGGAATAGCCTGGAAAAACTTCATCCGTCTGGTAGGTCGAATGCACATCAAAGATGAATACTCCGTCTTCATTGAGGGCATTATACACTTCCTTAAAGACGTCTCCTACCTCTACCTCATCCTGCATGTAGCAGATAGAGTCAGAGTAACACGTAACAAAGTCGTACTTACCTGCCTTGGACAAATCCAGCATATTACCTTCAATAAAATCAATCTTTTGCTTGGCCGAAGTCGCTCTCTTTTCAGCAATCTTCAGCATATCCGCGCTCAAGTCAAGTCCAGTCACATCAAAGCCAGCCTGAGAAAAGCGAACAGACTGGATGCCTGTCCCACAAGCCAATTCCAAAAGCTTCTTTCTCTCCTTGGTCTTAGGCAAATGACGTAGAGAAAAATCTGTCCATTTATCGTATAAACTATCATCCATCACAGCATCGTAAACAGCCGCAAAGGTTTCGTAAGTTGCCATATTCATGATACCAAGTCCGCCCGTAATCGGAATGAAAATTAGGAGCTTGGACCTTAGGATCCTGATCCAAGACTAAGCTATCTATTTTCCGACGATTACAGGACGGGTTCAAATCCTTTCTAAGATACAAAGAACGTTAGAAGCAAGGAGAAAATAGGAAACTTTCTGCTGTATCGTCAGATACCAAGAAAGTTACTTTTTATCTCACCTTTTAGCTCGTGTTCAGTTTCGAGATGAACAAAAACACGACGCCCTCACCTTTCCATCAATTTTCTAAAATAAGCAAATAAACCCAGTTGACTACAACTGAGTTCATCTCCTATGCCAAGGCTTCCGAAATGTCTACAGAATCCGCCTCATGCCATAGTTTTTCTAGGTTATAGTGGGCACGCATTTCTTCTGAGAAGATATGCACAACGACACCGCCGAGGTCCAACAAAACCCAGCCTCCAGCTGCATCGCCTTCGACATGGCTGCCCTTAAAGCCTGCTTGAGCTACTTTTTCACGGATATTGTCAGCGATAGCGTCCAACTGACGGCTATTCATCGAGCTCGTGATAACAAAGTAGTCCGTCACGCTGGTCAAATCTTGTACATCAAGTGCGAGGATATCCTCCGCGCGTTTCTCATCAGCCGCTTTCACGACTAGTTCTAGTAATTCTTTTTCGTTCATTTAGTCCTCTTTCAAATAGTGCACAAAGGCGTTATAGGTTTCAAGGGTTTGGGGATAGATGGGGAATCCCTGATGAGCTAAATGCTCCACGGTACGAGCTGTTTCGTAGGCCACTGCCTTATTGAGCGATAGCTCCGCAATTTCACGTGCCTCGTCCACCCCTGGAAAGGCTCGGTTGTGCTCGATATAGTCTGCGACATAGATTACTTTATCTAGATCGGTCATCTGACCAGCACCGACTGTATGGATTTCAATGGCCCGCAGGATTTCAGAATCATGCAAATCCAAATCTTCCTGAATCTTGTAGATACCGACCATGCCATGCCAGACATTATTGCCCCAGTTTTTAAGGTCAGGGTCTAGCTGATAACGGTCAATCAGGTCTAGAAATTCCTGATCTGACAACTTTTTAGCATAGTCATGAAGAAGGCCTGCTAGACCCGCTTTCTCGCCATTGACTCCGAATCGCTTCGCAAGCTCTATGGCTGCACGCTCTACACCCAAACAATGGGTTAAACGTTTTTCAGGCAGAAGCTCTGCCATTCTTTCCAACAAAGCCTCTCGGGAACAGTTGATATAGTCTTGGTATGCCATCAGTAAAGCCCCTCCTTCTCGATGTAGTCTAGCACTGGCTGAGGTAGGAGAAAGTTAGGTTTCCGACCTTGGGCAATGAAGTTACGCACCATACTGGATGAGATGTCCATGAGAGGCACATCCACCCAGATAACTGGATAGGAAGTCCCTGCCTTGTAGCGCGGGCGCTGAACTCCAACAAACTGAACCATGTCGACCAGCTCATCAATTCGGTACCACTTAGGCAGATAGTCCACCATATCAGCCCCGATAATGAAGTAATAATCCGTGTCTGGGTGTTTCTGTGTCAAAATCTTCATGGTGTCGTAGGTGTAGGAAATGCCCTTGCGCTCTAGCTCGATGGTTTCAATGTCCAGACCTTCAATCCCCTCTATTGCCAATTCAAGCATCTTGAGCCGATGGTGCTCGGGGATGGTTTCCTTTTTATCTACGTGAGGAGGTTGGTATTCAGGCATGAGCAGGACTTGGTCCAGTCCTAACTGTTGTCGTACTTGGTCCGCCACAACAAGATGGGCATTGTGAACGGGATTAAAATTCCCTCCTAGAATCCCGACTTGTTTGCGTTTTTTCTCCTTGATTTCTGGCTCCAACTCTACCTTGGTAAAGGGAGTCAATAATTCGATTGCCATAGGCTCGTCTTCCTTTAATTCTCTGTAAAAACAGTTTTTTGGAGTAAGTTTTAGATTTCTTTGACTTTCTTGGAAATCTTGCGATTTTCTTTCTTGCTAGATTGTTTATACAAAATCAAGATGCGTCCGATTTTTTGGACTGTATCCACACCGATTTCTTCTTCCAAGATTTCAGCTACTTCGTGGATGTTTTCATCTGTGTTTTGCAAGAGTGTAACCTTAATCAATTCGCGGGCGTCAAGAGCTTGACGGACGCTGGTTTTGATTTGGTCGTTGAGACCATTTTTCCCGATTTGAATGATGGGTTTGAGGGTGTGTGCCTGGCTGTTGAGGAAGGCACGTTGTTTTGATGTTAATGACATAATTTTCTTCCTTATTTTTTGATAGTTATTTTAGGTGGTGAGGGACGGTCGGAACTAATTTTCCAAAGATCTCATCTTTGAAAAATGGATTTCCTGACCTCACAATTGAGCCTTGGTCTCAATTGTTCCCCTTGCCAATCTAACGATTGACAATCACACCACGGCAATAACTATCTCTGTATGAGCTCACTTTGTTCGCTCAGCGATTTTATTTTAAATGATTGCTTTTCGTGTGACGACGGCGACGCCTTCTGGTGCCCAGACGGCGACTTTGGCGCTGCTTGTTACGCGAATCCAGCCGAGTCCTGAGATGACTAGGTCAGTCTTGTCCTTGATGGTAAATACATGTTGGACTAGTTTTGGAAAATCTTCTTTTTCCTTGCTATTTGGTGGTGTGAGAAGAGTTCCGAGGTGCTTGTCATAAAAGGCACTAGCGCCTTCTAGCTTGGTACGGTGGAGTTTGAGTTCATTGTCAAAGAAAGCAGTAAATCCTTGCTTTTCTCCTGATATAAAGTCAAAGCGTCCGAGACCACCTAGAAACAGGGTTTGTTCAGGGTTAAGCTGATAAGTTTTGGGCTTGATTTCCTTTTTAGGGCTGACATACTTGAGGTTTTTAGCCGTCAAGTAGTGGGCCATCTGGTGGCGGTGGATAATCCCCGGCGTATCGTAGATATAAGACCCGTCGTCAAGCGGGATCTCAATCTTGTCCAAGGTTGTCCCTGGGAAGCGTGACGTCGTGATGACATTCTGGTCACCTGTGATTTCTTGGATAATAGCGTTGATGAGAGTTGACTTTCCAACGTTGGTTACCCCAACTACGTAGACATCGCGGCCCTTACGGTAGTGTTCAATCTTGTCAATGACTTCCTTAATAGCATGCTTATTCTGAGCCGAAGTCAGGACGACATCCACAGGGCGAAGTCCTTCTTCGTGGGCACGCTCCATGAGCCACTGGCTAATCTTGCCCGGTTTAACTGATTTGGGCAGGATATCTTTCTTATTTCCGACCAAGAGGACATCATTGCCCGATACAAAGCGCGGTAAGCCTGGGATGACAGAGCCATTAAAGTCAAAAATATCTATGACATTGACCACTAAGGCATCACTGTCTCCTACCTCGTGCAAGAGTTTGAGGAAATCATCATCCGTCAACTGCACATCCGTGATTTCATTGTAATGGCGGAGACGGAAACAGCGTTGGCAATAAACTTCACCAGTCTCCAACCCTTTTTCAAGTGCCGACTGGGGTGTAAATCCAAGACCAGTCTTGTCTGTCGTCTGAATGGTTGCTCCACAACCAATACAGAAAATTTCTTCCATAGTTAAATTCCTTTTTTATATGTAATCGGTCCGTACTTTTCAGTGATTTTGCGCATGACACGGCGCTCGCGAGCTCGGTTAATCTGCGTTTTAATAGAGTCGTGTTGGACCAAGGGTTTGACCAAGATTGAGCGAATGCCTGCACGATGCGCGGCCCGAATATCCGTCATGAGTTGGTCGCCGACCATGACCACTTCATTTTTCTCGTAGTGGAATTCCTTCATGGCACGGTCAATCCCAAATGTGAAGGGCTTCAAGGCCCAATAAACGTAATCAATTCCAAATTTCTCAACTGCGCGTTGGACCCGTTTTTTGGTGTTATTTGAGACCAAGATGACACGAATACCTGCGTCACGAAGGTCATGTAGCCATTGCTTCATCTCTGGCGTTCCATCAGGGTTGTTCCAAGCAATGAGGGTATTGTCCAAATCGACCAAAACAGCCTTGATCCCCTGCGCTTGCAGGCTTGGGACTGTCAGATCATAAACTGCTTCCACAGCAAAATCTGGCATGTAATTTTCAATCGCCATTCTGGCTCCTTTTCTTTTTAATTTCTAGCAATTTTCTTTAAACATTGGGCTAAGACTGCCCATAAAATGAGACTAGCTATCAAAATATAAATCCAAGCATTTGGTTCATCTGTAAACGGTAAAGGAACATTCATTCCGAAGAACCCTGTAATAACCGCAAGGATAGCCAGCAAGACTGAGATAATGGTCAAAGTTGTCAAATTATCATTCAAATTATTATTTAGGATGTTGTTGTAAGAGGCTGAGAGTTGTTGCAAAACTTGAGAAATCAAGTCTGTCATCGAAACCAACTGATGCGCTTCAATCATAGCATCATCAAACTGCTCTCTTTCTACCTCATTAAGATTGCGATAAAGAGCATGCCCTTGGATATGTTCCAAGAGGAGACGATTTTGTTTGGCAGCAGCTGTCAAGTAAACCATACCGGTTTCCAAGTCAGAGAGGGCAAAAAGATTTTTTTTAGTTGTTTTTTGACGAAGAAGTGCACTGATTTCATCCTTACTTTTATCCATCTCTTCAATCACTGGATAATAAGCATTGCTAATAATCTCTAAACTGGCAAAAAGAAATTTGTAGATTGAAATAATTTCATGGCTTTCAAGATAGGTCGCCATGCGTTTAATCACATAAGTATTCTTGTGATTGCTGATAGTGATCAACCGTTGTTTTTCAACGATAAAGGTCATCGGAATCGCTTCATAATATTCCTTGTCTTTTTCTAAATCAAGAACATTATAAATGAAGGTTACCGTCCCCGTTTCACGGTTATAATCCATGTGGGCTCGTTCATTTCTATCTAGAGCATACTCGATGGTTTCCTTGTCCAATCCATAGACGTCAGAAAGATCTTCCATGTTTTTAATCTTGTCCACATCAAGGTCTATCCAGGTACAATCATGACCTAGTTTTTTCTCTACAAATAGCATACTCTCTCCTCTACCAAACTCTTTCTATTGTACCACAAATCTGCCAAAATAGCAGACCTACTCTGTACGAGAGAAGTTGCTAACAACAGTGATATTTCGGTTAGGAACAAAATGAAGGGCTTGGTCGTCACTGCGAAGTTGGGTCGTACGGATTCCTACACTAACAACCTTTCCAGATACGGTAATAGGACCATTTGTGAGGACCACTTCGTCACCCACATCAAGCTGGCGTTCAAAGAGGATGAAAAAGCCGTTGATGACATCGGATAGAAAGCCTTGTGCCCCCATCCCAATGGCAACCCCAGCAATCCCCGCCCCAGCAAGGAGGCTGGAAACTGGCAAGCCCAAAATAGACAAGATACAGTAAATCAAAAAGAAATAAAGTGTGTAGTTAAAAATATTCTCAAGTAAACGAGAAATGGTCTTTTGTCTGCCTGCATCCCGATTTGAAAATTTAAGCGAGGGCTTGACAATCTTTCGGACAGTCGCATGAAGCATCTTTTTAGCTATATAAAACAACAGAAAGAGAATCAAAAGAGAGATCACCTTGGTCAAGACATTCTCTAATACAGTTGTTACATCCAATTTATCAAGATAACGTTGAAAAAATTCTTGCATACAAAACTCCTTTTTAGTATTATACCACAAATCATCCCGTTCAAATCCCTCATAAATATTCCGATATTCCCCCAAACTCAAAAAAAGACTTGCCTCAACGGCATATTTATACTATAATCATAAACAATACACTTTGAAGGAGACTATTATGAAAAGAATCATTCGAGCCTGGAACAAGGCCAGCCTCATCAAACGTATCCTAATCGGCATGCTTTTGGGAGCCTCTCTAGGGCTACTTTTTCCTAGTCTGTCGGGGCTCGGCATTCTCGGTGACCTATTCGTTGGGGGTCTGAAAGCCATCGCTCCTGTCTTGGTCTTTACCCTCGTCGCAAATGCCCTCTCACAACATCAAAAAGGGCAAGATACCAATATGAAGACCGTTATTTTTCTCTATCTACTCGGTACCTTTGCAGCTGCCTTGATTGCTGTACTGGCTAGTTTTCTCTTCCCAGTCCAGATTACTCTCAGCAGTGCGAGCACAGAGATTGCCCCACCAGACGGCATCGGTCAAGTTCTCAGCAACCTCCTGCTGAATCTCGTGGACAATCCCCTCAACGCCGTCGTCAAAGCCAACTATATTGGAATTCTATCATGGGCTGTTGTCTTTGGACTTGCTATGAGAGAAGCTAGCAAAAACAGCAAGGAATTGCTCAAAACCATGGCAGGAGTAACTTCCAAGATTGTGGAATGGATTATCAATTTGGCTCCTTTCGGAATTATGGGCTTGGTCTTCAAGACCATCTCTGATAAAGGAATTACCAGCCTTGCTAACTACGGAATTTTGCTAGGACTCTTGATTGCAACTATGGCTTTTGTGGCCCTTGTCATCAATCCCCTCATTGCCTTTCTCCTTATGAGAAAAAATCCTTACCCCCTTGTTTTTAAATGTTTGCGTGTCAGTGGAATTACAGCTTTCTTTACTCGTAGTTCTGCCGCTAATATCCCTGTCAACATGAAACTCTGCCAAGATCTTGGACTCAATCCAGATACCTACTCTGTTTCTATTCCCCTTGGCTCCACTATTAACATGGCTGGCGCAGCTGTAACCATTAACATTTTGACTCTAGCTGCAGTCAATACTCTGGGAATCTCTGTCGACTTTGGTACAGCCTTTGTGCTCAGTGTCGTCGCTGCTATTTCTGCCTGTGGAGCTTCTGGAATCGCTGGTGGATCACTTCTCCTCATCCCCGTCGCTTGTAGTCTCTTTGGGATTTCAAATGACGTTGCTATGCAGGTAGTCGGAGTTGGTTTTGTCATCGGTGTCATCCAAGACTCCTGCGAAACTGCCCTGAACTCTTCTACCGACGTCCTCTTTACGGCAGTAGCTGAGTACGCATCGGCACGTAAAAAATAGATTTTTTAAGACAAGTCTTCCAAGTCTTGTCTTTTATACTCTTATTCTAGTATTATAGGAAATTCTCATGTCTATCACCCAACGTACGACAAAACTGATCTTAGCGACCTGCCTCGCTTGTTTTCTCGCTTATTTTTTAGACTTATCGTCAGCAGTTTCAGCTGGAATTATCGCCCTCTTAAGCCTATCTGACACGCGCAGAAGTACGCTGAAATTAGCACGTAACCGCCTCTTTTCCATGCTCCTAGCACTGGCTATAGGTGTTCTAGTCTTTCAAATGACAGGTTATCACATTTGGAGTCTCGGCCTCTATCTGGCTCTCTACGTGCCCTTAGCCTATAAAATGGGCTGGGAAATCGGCATCACACCTAGCAGTGTCTTGGTCAGTCATCTCTTGGTACAGGAGTCTACCTCCCCAGAGCTCTTGCTTAATGAAGTACTCCTCTTTCTCATCGGGACAAGCTTTGCTCTGTTGGTCAACCTTTATATGCCATCTCGTGAGAAAGCCATCCAAAGCTACCACCTTCAGGTTGAAGAAAAGTTAAAAGACATCCTGCTTCGCTTTAAATACTATCTGTCAAGGGGAGACGGACGCAATCAAGCCCAACTCGTTGACGAATTAGATAAGCTCCTTGATGAAGCCCTCAAGCTAGTCTATTTGGATCACTCAGATCACCTCTTTCACCAGACGGACTACCACATCCACTACTTTGAGATGAGACAGCGACAAAGTGGTATCCTGCGAAATATGGCCCAACAGGTCAATACTTGTCACCTAGCCGCAAGTGAGAGTTTGATCTTGGCACAGCTCTTTTCAAAGATAGCTGCCCAGCTAAGTCAGACCAACCCTGCTCACGACCTACTTGATGACATCGAACGCTATCTGCAAGTCTTCCGCCATCGGAGTCTCCCTAAAACACGTGAGGAGTTTGAGACCCGTGCCACCCTCCTGCAGCTACTACGCGAAGCCGAAACCTTTATCCAGGTCAAGGTCGATTTTTATCAGAAATATGGAAACTAGAAAAACCTCAGAAGAATTCATGTAACATGATTTCTCTGGTTTTTTTAATTTACCTTTGACTTCAATTACCTTTACTATATGAAAAAATCCACGAATCGATAATATTCGTGGATTTTTCCTAGTGAAGCGTTTAGGTAGACCGCCATAGCGGTTACCGTCAAATGACAGCAACTTTATGTTGCTAGTCATTTGTAACGATTTACATCTTCTCTTCCAACTCTACGTCTGGATATTTATCCGCAAACCAGCGGAGGGCAAAGTCATTTTCAAAGAGGAAGACTGGTTGGTCAAAGCGGTCTTTGGCCAAGATATTTCGGCTTGATGACATCCGTTCATCCAAGTCCTCAGGCTTGATCCAACGAACTGTCTTTTTACCCATTGGGCTCATGACAACTTCAGCGTTATACTCACCTTCCATGCGGTGCTTAAAGACTTCAAACTGGAGTTGTCCGACAGCACCTAGCATGTATTCGCCTGTTTGGTAATTCTTATAAAGCTGAATGGCTCCTTCTTGCACCAATTGCTCAATTCCCTTATGGAAGGATTTTTGCTTCATGACGTTCTTAGCAGAAACTTTCATGAAAATCTCAGGTGTAAAGGTTGGCAGTGGTTCAAATTCAAACTTGTTTTTTCCAACCGTCAAAGTGTCTCCAACCTGATAAGTACCAGTATCGTAAACCCCGATAATATCACCTGCCACGGCATTGGTCACATTCTCACGACTTTCCGCCATAAACTGAGTGACATTCGATAGTTTGGCAGTCTTACCAGTACGAGGCAGATTGACACTCATGCCACGCTCAAATTCACCTGATACGATTCGCACAAATGCAATACGGTCACGGTGACGAGGGTCCATGTTAGCTTGGATTTTAAAGACAAATCCTGAGAAATCCTTGTCGTAAGGATCCACAATTTCCCCGTCTGTTTTCTTGTGCCCATGAGGTTCTGGAGCAAACTTGAGGAAAGTTTCAAGGAAGGTCTGCACCCCAAAGTTAGTCAGGGCTGAACCGAAGAAGACAGGCGTCAATTCTCCAGCAAGAATGGCTTCCTCTGAAAACTCATTTCCTGCTTCTTGCAACAGTTCAATGTCGTCCTTAACCTGAGCGTAGAAAGGATTGCTTCCAAAGAGCTTATCCCCTTCTTCCAGGCTGGCAAAACGCTCATCCCCTTTATAGAGTTCCAAACGTTGGTTATAAAGGTCATACAAGCCTTCGAAGGCTTTCCCCATCCCGATTGGCCAGTTCATCGGGTAGCTGGCAATACCTAGGACTTCTTCTAGCTCTTGCAAGAGGTCCAGTGGCTCACGTCCATCACGGTCTAGCTTGTTCATAAAGGTAAAGACGGGAATTCCACGGTGTTTGACAACCTCAAACAATTTCTTGGTTTGGGCCTCGATACCCTTGGCAGAGTCCACGACCATGACCGCAGCATCCACCGCCATCAAGGTCCGATAGGTATCTTCTGAGAAGTCCTCGTGCCCTGGTGTGTCTAGGATGTTGACGCGTTTTCCGTCGTAGTCAAACTGCATAACAGATGAAGTGACCGAAATCCCACGTTGTTTCTCGATATCCATCCAGTCAGACTTGGCAAAAGTCCCTGTTTTCTTACCTTTTACGGTACCAGCCTCACGAATCTCGCCCCCGAAGTAGAGCAACTGCTCAGTGATGGTTGTTTTCCCGGCGTCCGGGTGGGAAATAATGGCAAAGGTACGGCGTTTCTTGATTTCTTCTTGAATAGTCATAAGTTCTCTTTCTTTGATTCTCTATTTTTGGTTGTTTCATATAGCTAAGAATGATTTTTACATTGGATTTTACCATTCCTTTCAACACTCCATTATATCGGATTTTGGGGAGTTTTTCAATTGCTCATCCGATGAAAAAGGTAAGCTAGAGCACAGATTTCACCTGATTTCTCTTTTTCCACCGTTTCTTGAACAAGATATCAAAGAGAAGCAAAGCTAGAGAAAGAATAACTGACACAAGGAGGTACTTTATCCATAGAGGAGCATTTGAGATAAATGGTGTATCCCTTAAGAGGCCATAATTTCCACCAGTCACCTGATTAACCCCAACTAGAAAGAGATTGAGAACGAAAGTATAGACTACGATCATACACTTCTTAAGTAAGCTCTTGTCGTAGTGATTCATCAAGTAGACCAAGGAATTGACCAAAAGGGCATAGTGCCCAATCAAAAATGAAAAACTGGTGATATGGGGGAAATCATAGGGGTCAAAAACGGGGTAAACCAAGGCAAATACCGCTCCACTTGCTCCTAAGAAGGCAAAATATTGCTTGCTCCGCCATTTATCTGGCAAGAAAACTACCGCAAACATGGCTAAACGGCAATGATAAAAAGGGAGACTGTTTGAAAATGGAATCTCAAAACCAACATACCAGCTATATAGGGCTAGTAACTGGAGGATCTGAATCCCCTTAAATAAGCGAACAAATTTCGGATTATTGTGATAAGCAAGTGCTCCATAAATACAAAGCACTAAGAAAAGCATCATGATCCCATACCAAAAAAGCGAAATGGGAGGAGGAACGGTTTGAGTTCTAGTGATGAATTGATGGAACATATTTCTATCCTAACTCTTATTTTTTCTATTCTCTAGTTTAAACATTATAGCGAATTAAAAACGATTTTTCAATTTCTATTTCTTTTCGCTTTGCCTTAGCTTATTTATAGGAAAATATGGTAAAATAGAACAGACCAAAAATCATCATTTCACGAAAGGATGCAAGATGAAAATTACGCAAGAAGAGGTAACACACGTTGCCAATCTTTCAAAATTAAGATTCTCTGAAGAAGAAACTGCTGCCTTTGCGACAACCTTGTCTAAGATTGTTGATATGGTTGAATTGCTGGGCGAAGTCGACACAACTGGTGTCGCACCTACTACGACCATGGCAGACCGCAAGACTGTACTCCGCCCTGATGTGGCCGAAGAAGGAACAGACCGTGACCGCCTGTTTAAAAACGTACCTGAAAAAGAAAACTACTATATCAAGGTACCAGCTATCCTAGACGATGGAGGAGATGCCTAATGACTTTTAATAACAAAACGATTGAAGACTTGCACAACCTCCTTGTCTCTAAGGAAATTTCTGCAACTGAATTGACCCAAGCAACGCTTGAAGATATCAAGTCTCGCGAGATGGCTATCAACGCTTTTGTCACAATTGCTGAGGAGCAAGCTCTTGCTCAAGCCAAAGCTATTGATGAAGCTGGAATTGACGCTGATAATGTCCTTTCAGGAATTCCGCTTGCTGTTAAAGATAATATCTCTACAGATGGTATCCTCACAACCGCTGCCTCAAAAATGCTCTACAACTATGAGCCTATCTTTGATGCGACAGCCGTTGCCAATGCCAAAGCTAAGGGCATGATTGTTGTCGGAAAAACCAACATGGATGAATTTGCCATGGGTGGTTCAGGCGAGACTTCTCACTACGGTGCGACTAAAAATGCTTGGGACCACAGCAAAGTTCCTGGGGGTTCATCAAGTGGTTCTGCGGCAGCCGTAGCTTCTGGGCAAGTCCGCTTGTCACTTGGTTCTGACACTGGCGGTTCCATCCGCCAACCTGCTGCCTTCAACGGGATCGTTGGTCTCAAACCAACCTACGGAACGGTTTCTCGATTCGGTCTCATTGCCTTCGGTAGCTCATTAGACCAGATTGGACCTTTTGCACCAACCGTTAAGGAAAATGCCCTCTTGCTCAATGCGATTGCTAGCGAAGATGCTAAAGACTCTACTTCTGCTCCTGTCCGCATTGCTGACTTTACTTCAAAAATCGGTCAAGACATCAAGGGCATGAAAATTGCTTTGCCTAAGGAATACCTTGGTGAAGGGATTGACCCAGAGGTTAAGGAAACTATCCTGAACGCCGCCAAACACTTTGAAAGACTTGGTGCTATCGTCGAAGAAGTCAGCCTTCCTCACTCCAAATACGGTGTGGCAGTTTACTACATCATCGCTTCATCAGAAGCTTCCTCAAACTTGCAACGTTTTGACGGTATCCGTTACGGCTACTGCGCAGAGGATGCGACTAACCTTGATGAAATCTATGTAAACAGCCGTAGCCAAGGTTTCGGTGAAGAAGTGAAACGCCGTATCATGCTAGGTACGTTCAGTCTTTCATCAGGTTACTACGATGCCTACTATAAAAAAGCTGGTCAAGTCCGTACCCTCATCATCCAAGATTTCGAAAACGTCTTTGCGGATTATGACTTGATTTTGGGACCAACTGCTCCAAGCGTTGCCTATGACTTGGACTCACTCAACCACGACCCAGTTGCCATGTACTTGGCTGACCTTTTGACCATCCCAGTCAACTTGGCAGGTCTCCCAGGAATTTCAATTCCTGCTGGATTTGCTCAAGGTCTACCAGTCGGTCTACAATTGATTGGTCCTAAGTACTCTGAGGAAACCATTTACCAAGCTGCTGCTGCCTTTGAAGCAACAACAGACTACCACAAACAACAACCCGTGATTTTTGGAGGTGACAACTAATGAACTTTGAAACAGTCATCGGACTTGAAGTCCACGTAGAGCTCAACACCAATTCAAAAATCTTCTCACCTACTTCTGCCCACTTTGGAAACGACCAAAATGCCAACACCAACGTGATTGACTGGTCTTTCCCAGGTGTTCTGCCAGTTCTCAATAAAGGTGTCGTCGATGCTGGTATTAAGGCAGCTCTTGCCCTCAACATGGACATCCATAAGAAGATGCACTTTGACCGCAAGAACTATTTCTACCCTGATAATCCAAAAGCCTACCAAATTTCTCAGTTTGATGAACCTATCGGCTACAACGGTTGGATTGAAGTGGAGCTAGAAGACGGTACGACCAAGAAAATCGGTATCGAGCGCGCTCACTTGGAAGAAGATGCTGGTAAAAACACCCACGGTACAGATGGCTACTCCTACGTTGACCTCAACCGTCAAGGGGTGCCATTGATTGAGATTGTATCTGAAGCGGACATGCGTTCGCCAGAAGAAGCCTATGCATACCTTACCGCCCTCAAGGAAGTTATCCAGTACGCTGGTATTTCTGACGTTAAGATGGAAGAAGGTTCGATGCGTGTGGATGCCAACATCTCCCTTCGTCCTTATGGACAAGAAAAATTCGGTACCAAGACTGAGTTGAAAAACCTCAACTCCTTCTCAAATGTCCGCAAGGGGCTTGAATACGAAGTCCAACGCCAGGCTGAAATCCTTCGCTCAGGTGGCCAAATCCGCCAAGAAACACGTCGTTACGATGAAGCCAACAAAGCAACCATCCTCATGCGTGTCAAGGAAGGTGCTGCTGACTACCGCTACTTCCCAGAACCAGACCTACCACTCTTTGAAATCTCAGATGAGTGGATCGAAGAAATGCGAACTGAGTTGCCAGAGTTTCCAAAAGAACGCCGTGCTCGCTACGTCTCTGACCTCGGCTTGTCTGACTACGATGCTAGCCAGTTGACGACAAACAAAGTCACTTCTGACTTCTTTGAAAAAGCTGTTGCCCTCGGTGGCGATGCTAAACAAGTTTCTAACTGGCTCCAAGGGGAAGTCGCTCAGTTCTTGAACGCCGAAGGCAAAACACTAGAACAAATCGAATTGACACCAGAAAACTTGGTAGAAATGATTGCCATCATCGAAGACGGCACTATCTCTTCTAAGATCGCCAAGAAAGTCTTTGTCCACCTAGCTAAAAATGGCGGTGGCGCGCGTGAATACGTGGAAAAAGCGGGCTTGGTGCAAATCTCTGATCCAGATGTTCTGATTCCAATCATCCACCAAGTCTTTGCGGATAACGAAGCAGCTGTTGCCGACTTCAAATCAGGTAAACGCAACGCAGACAAGGCCTTCACAGGATTCCTTATGAAGGCAACCAAAGGCCAGGCCAACCCACAAGTTGCCCTTAAACTACTTGCACAAGAATTGGCGAAGTTGAAAGAAAACTAGACAGAACAAAACCAGCCCTAAGGTTGGTTTTTTCTTCTCTACCAACTCCCAATAACTATTTTGGCTTTATTTCCAGAGTATTTTATGGTAAAATGAAGAGTAATAATATTTATTAAAGAGGTAAAAACATGATTGAAGCAAGTAAATTAAAAGCTGGTATGACCTTTGAAACAGCTGACGGAAAATTGATCCGCGTTTTGGAAGCTAGCCACCACAAACCAGGTAAAGGAAACACAATCATGCGTATGAAATTGCGTGATGTCCGTACTGGTTCTACATTTGACACAAGCTACCGTCCAGAGGAAAAATTTGAACAAGCCATCATCGAGACTGTCCCAGCTCAATACTTGTACAAAATGGATGACACAGCCTACTTCATGAATACAGAAACTTACGACCAATACGAAATCCCTGTAGTCAACGTTGAAAACGAATTGCTTTACATCCTTGAAAACTCAGAAGTGAAGATCCAATTCTACGGAACTGAAGTAATCGGTGTTACCGTTCCTACTACTGTTGAATTGACAGTTGCAGAAACTCAACCATCTATCAAAGGTGCTACTGTTACAGGTTCTGGTAAACCAGCAACGATGGAAACTGGTCTTGTCGTAAACGTGCCAGACTTCATCGAAGCAGGACAAAAACTCGTTATCAACACTGCAGAAGGAACTTACGTTTCTCGTGCCTAATCTCTAGAAAGAGGTCATTCTATGGGAATTGAAGAACAACTTGGCGAAATCGTTATCGCCCCACGTGTACTTGAAAAAATCATTGCTGTTGCTACTGCAAAGGTAGAGGGCGTACACTCTTTTTCAAACAAATCAGTATCTGATACCCTTTCAAAACTTTCACTCGGCCGCGGCGTTTATCTTAAAAACGTGGACGAAGAACTCTCAGCTGATATCTACCTCTACCTTGAGTACGGAGTAAAAGTTCCTAAGGTAGCTGTTGCTATCCAAAAAGCTGTCAAAGATGCAGTCCGCAATATGGCTGATGTAGAACTCGCTGCTATCAATATCCACGTTGCAGGTATCGTTCCAGATAAAACACCAAAACCAGACTTGAAAGACTTGTTTGATGAGGACTTCCTCAATGACTAGTCCACTATTAGAATCTAGACGTGAGCTCCGTAAGTGTGCCTTTCAAGCTCTTATGAGTCTTGAGTTTGATACAGACGTCGAAACTGCTTGTCGTTTCGCCTACACACACGATCGTGAAGATACAGATGTGCAACTTCCAACCTTTTTGACAGATCTCGTTTCTGGTGTTCAAGCTAAAAAAGACGAACTAGACAAGCAAATCACACAGCATTTAAAAGCAGGTTGGACCATTGAGCGTTTAACGCTCGTGGAGAGAAACCTCCTTCGTTTGGGAGTCTTTGAAATCACTTCATTTGACACTCCACAGTTGGTTGCTGTTAATGAAGCTATCGAGCTTGCAAAGGACTTCTCAGATCAAAAATCTGCCCGTTTTATCAATGGACTGCTCAGCCAGTTTGTAACAGAAGAACAGTAAATAGAAAAAGTGTTTGACAACTATCAAACACTTTTTTCTTTGCTACCCACTATCTAAAAAAACGATAATAGATATAATTGTAAACAAAAATCCAGATGGGTTTTGCATGATTGAGAAAGTTAAAAAAACTATGGCAGAGGATGGTCAATCGAAGATTGTCTGTAGAACGATAGACAAGAGCGAAAAAGAAACCAATCAGACTATAATATAATAAACTAATTGGGTCTCGGTGAGATAGTATCAAATGACTGAGCCCAAAAATAAGACCTGATAAGATGACATCTAAATAGTACTTTGACTTAGGAAAGAAGGTATTCATAAAATACCCTCTATCAAGAGTCTCCTCAAAAACAGGACCGATGATTACAGGCAGGACAAAAGATAAGATAGTCGATAAAAAGGTTGGTTGTCCATTTGAAAGAACCACGGTAAAATACTCATCATGAATATTCCTAGCATTAATCAAATGAGCATAGCGTACCCAAAAATTACCTAGAATCTGATGAAACACATAACATGCAAACAAGTAAAAGATAGTTGACCAGTTCCAGCTCTTTTTCTCAAAGATAAAGAGCATCTTTTGCTTTTTTAACCACCAAATTAATAGAAGGCAAATTCCTACTAATCCTATTGTTAAAATAAGAGAATAGACATCAGCGCCTAACCCTAAAATGATTGCCACATACAATCCAATTGTTTGTGGTAAATAGGTAGATAGTAAAATAATAAGCAAAAATATTCCAAATTGTCTTAGTTTCTTTGTGTTTCTCATCGTACTTTTTTTGAAAGATTCTCCTGCTCGGAAGCCGTACTTCCAAGCATCTCTATAAGAATTAAGTGCCTCTTGCCCCATATAGGGAGAAAATTCTCTATAATATAACCATCTACCATAACCATCTTCCCAAACAGCAAGACCACCTGAAACTTGATCTAAGTCCTCAGATGAAAGAACTGTAAATGTTTCTGTACCTGTCATTGCAAGAACCTTCTTAAAATATTGTTGTAGGCTCACATCTACAGTATACTTCTTTTTTATCTATTTTATAGTCCATCTCCTCAACTGTCAATTTTTCAACCTGAATGGTATTTTCTATAAAAAAATGAGACCTTCCTAGTCTCATTTAGTCATTCTTAGTATTTTCTAAACCGTTGGTAACGTTCTTCAATAAGTTGGTCAAGTGGTAGTTCTTGCAACCTATCTAGTTCTGCACGCAATTCATTTTTAACACGAGCTTGTAGCTCTTTACTGGAGAGGCCTGCTTCTGAGATTACCTTATCTACGATTCCCATTTCTAGGAGTTCGTGTGAAGTGATCTTCATCAACTCTGCCGCCTCCATAGCACGGCTCCCATCCTTCCAAAGGATAGAGGCAAAGCCTTCTGGACTGAGCACGGCATAGATCGAATTTTCCAGCATCCAGACACGGTCAGCAACGGCTAGTGCTAATGCACCTCCAGACCCTCCTTCACCGATAATAATCGCGATGATTGGAACCTTGAGGTCGCTCATTTCCATCAGGTTTCGAGCGATTGCTTCACCTTGTCCACGTTCCTCGGCCCCAACACCAGGATAAGCTCCCGCAGTGTTGATAAAGGTCACAACTGGACGGCCAAACTTTTCTGCCTGTTTCATCAGGCGCAAGGCCTTACGATAGCCTTCTGGATGAGGTTGCCCAAAATTGCGTTTGAGGTTGTCATGAAGACTCTTCCCCTTTTGGATACCAACGACAGTTACTGCTTGGTCACCTAACCAGCCAATTCCACCAATAACCGCACCATCATCACGGAAAGAGCGGTCTCCATGCAATTCGATAAATTCATCGAAGATTCCATTGGCAAAATCAAGTGCAGTCAAGCGACTCTGCTCGCGTGCCTCTCTAACTATTTTTGCAATATTCATCCGCGACTTCCTCCATGCAATCTTACTAATTTAGCAATTGTTTCAGGCAATTCTCTCCGTTTGACAATTGCATCAACAAATCCATGTTCAAGCAAAAATTCTGCCTTTTGGAAGTCATCTGGCAAGGTCTCACGAACTGTATTTTCGATAACACGGCGCCCAGCAAAACCAACCAAACTCTGTGGCTCCGCCAGGATAATATCACCCTCCATAGCAAAAGAAGCAGTCACCCCACCTGTTGTCGGATCGGTTAAAATAGTTAGGTAAAAAAGTCCTGCCTTGGAATGACGTTGAACTGCCGCAGAAATTTTAGCCATCTGCATCAGGCTCATGATTCCTTCTTGCATACGGGCTCCACCAGAAGCTGTGAAGAGAACGACTGGCAAGTTTTCTACCGTTGCATACTCAAAC
Source organism: Streptococcus oralis subsp. dentisani (assembly GCF_003944205.1). Lineage (GTDB taxonomy): Bacteria > Bacillota > Bacilli > Lactobacillales > Streptococcaceae > Streptococcus > Streptococcus oralis_BH. Next base: position 145,359 of record NZ_RJPH01000004.1, on the reverse strand, counting down.
AAGCGCGTGATTTTTTCACCCACAACGGTTCCCATAGAAGCCATGATAAAGTTTGAATCCATGATTCCAAGGGCAACTTTTTGTCCCTTGATGCTAGCTGTACCAGTTAGTACTGCTTCATCCAAACCTGTCTTTTCACGCATTGTTGCAAGTTTTTTCTGGTAGCCAGGAAAGTTTAATGGATCTTGAGTTTCAATACCCGTAAACATCTCCACAAAGCTACCAGAATCAATCGTCAAATCCAAGCGTTCCTGAGCTGAAATACGGAAAGTATAGCTACAATGGGGACAAATTCGTTCGCTCCCAAGATCCTTTTGGTAAATGGTGTGTTTACAACCAGGACACTGGGAGAAGAGTTCATCCGGAACCTCAGGCTTGGCTTGTGGTTTCTGCCTTACGGAACGGTTAGGATTGATCCGAATATACTTATCCTTTTTACTAAATAGAGCCATAACTCCCCCTTTTAGTTCTCATACTGTTTGAAAGTCTATTCTTTTTCTTGGTATTTTGGCAAGAAAGTTTCCATCAAGAAGGAAGTATCGTAGTCACCAGCGATAACTCGGCGGTCTGAAATCAGATCCAACTGGAAGTCTGCATTGGTTTGCACTCCTTCAATATCAAGTTCATAAAGTGCCCGTTGCATCTTCATAAGAGCGTCAAAACGATTCTCCCCATGAACAATGATTTTAGCAATCATACTATCATAGTAAGGAGGAATGGTATAGCCTGGATAGACTGCCGAGTCCACACGCAAGCCAACTCCACCACTTGGTAGATAGAGATTGGTAATTTTACCTGGGCTTGGAGCAAAGTTAAATGCTGGATTTTCCGCATTGATCCTGCACTCGATAGCATGGCCTCGTAGGACGATATCTTCTTGTTTGAAAGGTAAAGGTTGCCCGGCTGCAATGCGAATCTGCTCCTTCACGATATCAACACCTGAAACAAACTCTGTGACTGGGTGTTCAACTTGCACACGAGTATTCATTTCCATGAAGTAGAAATTGCCACTCGCTTCATCGAGAAGAAATTCAATTGTTCCTGCATTTTCATAGCCAACAGACTCTGCTGCACGAACGGCTGCAGCACCAATTTCATGACGAAGGGTTTTGCCAATCGCAATGGATGGGCTTTCTTCTAAGATTTTTTGGTTATTCCGTTGGAGTGAACAATCCCGTTCACCAAGATGGACAACATGACCCTCTTGATCTGCAAGAATCTGAACTTCGATATGACGAGCTGGATAAATCACACGCTCAAGATACATAGCGCCATTCCCAAAATTGGCCTTGGCTTCACTGGATGCTGTCTCAAAGGCTGCGACCAAGTCTTCTGCCTTTTCAACCTTACGAATCCCTTTTCCACCACCACCTGCCGATGCCTTAAGCATGACTGGATAGCCAATCTTTTCTGCAACTGCAAGTGCCTCTTCAGCTGTGTGAACTTCACCATCAGATCCTGGGATAACTGGAACCCCAGCCTTGATCATTTGCTCACGCGCATTGATCTTATCTCCCATGGTATCCATTACAGCTCCAGAAGGACCGATAAACTTAATCCCTACTTCATCACACATCGTGGCAAACTTGGAGTTTTCGCTAAGAAAACCAAAACCTGGGTGGATAGCTTCTGCCTCTGTCAAGACTGCAGCCGATAAAATAGCGTTGATATTGAGATAAGACTCTGTCGCCTTACCAGGTCCGATACAGATAGCTTCATCCGCTAGGAGTGTGTGAAGAGCTTCCTTATCAGCAGTTGAATAGACTGCTACGGTCGCAATGCCCAATTCACGCGCAGCCCGAATAATGCGAACCGCAATCTCACCACGGTTGGCAATCAAAATTTTACGAAACATGGAGAACCTCCTTAGTTTCCAATTGCAAAGGTAAGAGTACCACTCGCTGCGAGCTTACCATCCACTTCAGCCTTTGCTTCAACCACGGCGATTGTACCACGACGTTTGACAAAAGTAGCCGTCATGACTAATTGATCACCTGGTACAACTTGCTTCTTGAACTTAACCTTGTCCATGCCAGCGTAGAAGACCAGTTTCCCTTTATTTTCAGGTTTGGACAATTCCAAGACACCAGCAGTCTGAGCCAAGGCCTCCATGATAAGAACACCTGGCATGACTGGGTATCGAGGAAAATGACCATTGAAGAAAGGTTCGTTGATGGTCACATTTTTAATGGCAACAATGGTATCTTCGCTCACCTCCAAGACACGATCCACTAGAAGCATGGGGTAGCGATGGGGTAGAGCTTCTTTGATTCCTTGAATATCGATCATTTGATACGTACCAATCCTTTACCGAACTCAACCATTTCTTCATTTGAAACGAGAATTTCTGTCACCACACCATCTTTAGGTGCAGGGATTTCATTCATGACTTTCATGGCTTCGATGATCACCAAAGTCTGACCTTTTTTAACACTGTCTCCGACTGTGACAAAGGCAGGTTTATCTGGTCCAGCAGCCAAGTAAGCCACCCCTACAAGTGGACTTTCAACGACATCACCCTCTGGAGCAACCGTCGTTTCAGCTGGTGCTGGAGCTTCTTCCACTGCACTCTCTACTGGAGTTGAAGGGGCCGAAACTACTGGACTTGCAGCTACTGCAGCTGGCGCTGGAACAACTTGAGCTGGTACTTCAGAAGCCATTCTTGCTTCATTCTTACTGAACTGCAATTCGTCCGTTCCATTTTTATAAGAAAATTCTCTCAAACTTGATTGGTCAAATTGAGCCATCAAGTCCTTGATTTCATTTAAATTCATAATTATTTATTCTCCCAACGTTTGAAAGCAAGAACCGCATTGTGTCCACCAAAACCAAAAGTGTTTGAAATAGCATAAGGGATTTCTTGCTCCAAGCCTTGTCCATAAACGACATTCGCTTCGATATAGTCTGATAACTCGCTTGTTCCAGCTGTCATTGGTACATAGTTATGACGCATGGCTTCGATGGTAGCGATGGCTTCTACTGCTCCTGCAGCACCAAGTAAGTGTCCTGTAAAGGACTTGGTTGAAGATACAGGTACTTCTTTACCAAGGACAGCTACAATCGCACCACTTTCTCCTTTTTCATTAGCAGGAGTTGAAGTTCCGTGGGCATTGACGTAAGCCACTTGCTCTGGAGAAATTTCTGCTTCTTCCAAAGCCAACTTCATAGCCTTAATCGCACCTTGACCCTCTGGATGAGGTGAAGTCATATGGTAAGCATCACAGGTATTACCGTAGCCAACTACTTCAGCCAAGATAGTTGCACCACGTTTTTCAGCATGTTCAAGGCTTTCAAGAACCAACATCCCTGAACCTTCTCCCATCACAAAACCATTACGGTCTTTGTCAAATGGAATAGAAGCACGAGTTGGATCTTCCGTAGTTGATAGGGCAGTCAACGCTTGGAAACCAGCGATAGCAAAAGGAGTGATAGATGATTCTGATCCACCAACTAACATGACATCTTGGAAACCAAACTTGATAGAGCGGAAGGCATCCCCAATGGCATCGTTTGATGAAGCACAGGCTGTATTGATTGATTTACAGATACCGTTTGCTCCGAAACGCATCGCAACATTTCCTGAAGCCATATTTGGCAAGGCTTTTGGAAGTGTCATTGGTTTAACGCGTTTTGGACCTTTTTCATGAAGACGGATAACCTGATCTTCGATTTCCTTGATACCACCGATACCAGAAGCCACGATAACACCAAAGCGATCTTTATCGATTGCTTCTACATCAAGATTAGCATTTGTCACCGCTTCTTGAGCTGCATACAAGGCATACAAAGAATAGTTGTCAAAACGGTTGGTATCTTTTTTGACGAAGTATTTATCAAATGGGAAATCTTGAACTTCTGCCGCATTGTGGACAGCAAATTCGCTGTGGTCAAACTTAGTGATTTCTCCAATCCCGATTTTCCCAGTTTGCAAACTGTTCCAAAATTCTTCTGGAGTATTTCCGATAGGAGAGGTCAATCCGTAACCTGTTACTACAACTCGATTTAGTTTCATCTGTCTTACCTATATCTTTCCTTATTTTTTACATGCTAAGTCCGCCATCAACGGCGAGAACTTGTCCAGTCAAATAATCTTGTCCAGCCAGGAACACTGTAGCATCTGCGATATGTTCTGCTTGACCAAAATGTTTCATTGGGATTTGGGCCAATGTCGCTTCCTTGACCTTATCAGACAAAACAGCAGTCATATCTGACTCAATCATTCCTGGTGCAAGAGCATTTACGCGCACATTACGATTGGCAACTTCACGTGCTACTGACTTGGTAAAACCAATCAAACCTGCTTTAGAAGCTGCATAGTTAGCTTGTCCGATATTTCCCATCAAACCGACCACACTAGACATGTTGATGATCGCACCTTCACGTGCCTTGATCATCTGTTTCAAAACTGCTTGCGTCATGTTGAAAGCACCTGTCAAATTGATCTTAATCACTTTTTCAAAGTCTTCTTCGGTCATCTTGAGCATAAGCGTATCTTGAGTGATCCCAGCATTGTTCACCAAGACATCTACAGAACCGAGTTCTGCAATCGCTTGATCTACCATACGCTTGGCATCTGCAAAGTCTGAAACATCACCTGAGATCGGCACTACTTTGGCGCCGTAGTTTGAAAACTCAGCCAGCAATTCTTCTGAGATTGCTCCTCGGCTATTCAAAACTACATTAGCGCCTAGTTGGGCAAATTTGTGAGCAATGGCAAGTCCGATACCACGACTTGAACCTGTTACAAAGATATTTTTGTTTGTAAGTTGCATTCTGTTCTCCTGTTTCCTGTTGTATTTTGTGGGAGAAGGGATCATTAGTTTCCTAACAAAGCATCCAAGCTTGCTTGGTCTTCAACGTTAGCTAGCTGAGCTGTTTTATCGATTTTTTTGACAAAGCCTGATAGGACCTTACCAGGACCAATTTCAATAAAGTTGGTTACCCCAGCATCCTGCATCACAGCAATACTTTCATAAAAACGAACAGGTTCTTTCACCTGACGTGTCAAGAGCTCTTGGATTCGATCTTTTTCCATAACAACAGCTTCCGTATTGCCAACTAGTGGGCAAGTGAAATCAGAGAAACTCACTCCCTCAAGAGCTTCAGCTAGTTGCTGACTGGCTGGCTCAAGAAGGGCTGTATGGAAAGGACCAGATACATTTAAAGGAATCAATCGTTTTGCTCCTGCTTCCTGCAAGAGTTCAACTGCGTGGTCAACCGCAGCCACCTCACCACCGATAACGATTTGGCTTGGGGTGTTGTAGTTAGCTGGAGTCACTACTCCAACTTTAGAGGCTGTTTCACAAGCTTCCTCAATCACTTCAACTGGAGTATTAAGAACGGCAACCATCTTCCCAGAGCCTGCAGGTGCAGCTTCTTCCATATAAGCACCACGTTTAGCAACCAAGGCAACTGCATCCTCAAAGTCCAAGGCACCACTTGCTACAAGAGCAGAATATTCCCCAAGAGACAAGCCTGCTACCATATCCGGCTCGTAGCCCTTTTCTTTCAATAGTCGGTAAATAGCAACCGAAGTCGCTAAAATAGCTGGCTGCGTATAGCGAGTCTGGTTTAACTTGGTTTCTTCCTTATCAATCAAGTCACGAAGGTCATAACCCAAAACCTGACTGGCTTGGTCGATGGTGTCCTTGACGATAGGATAGTGATCATAGAGATCACGCCCCATCCCTAGATACTGAGCACCTTGACCCGCAAATAGAAAGGCTGTTTTAGTCATTTCTTACAACTCCTGCCCAACGAGAGGCTTCTTCTTGAATTTTCTTGGCTGCGCCGTAATATAGATCTTTTAGGATTTCTTCAACAGTTTCCTCTTTAGAAACCAAACCAGCGATCTGACCTGCCATGACAGATCCACCTTCTACATCTCCATGAACAACGGCTTTAGCAAGAGCACCAGCTCCCATTTGTTCAAAGATTTCTAAATCTGGATTTTCTTGTTTAAAGGCATCTTTTTCAGCCTGCTCAAAGTCACGTGTCAACTGATTTTTAATGGCACGAACAGCATGTCCAAAGTGTTGAGCGGAAATAGTCGTATCGATATCACGCGCTTTTAAGATTTTTTCCTTGTATTTTGGATGGGCGTTAGATTCCTTAGCTACTACGAAACGCGTACCAACTTGAACGGCCTCAGCACCAAGCATAAAGCCTGCAGCAACACCTTCACCGTCCGCAATTCCTCCAGCTGCGATAACTGGAATCGAAACAGCCGCAGCAACCTGACGAACCAAGGTCATAGTTGTTAATTTACCAATATGTCCACCGGCTTCCATTCCTTCTGCAATAACTGCATCTGCACCAATTTTTTCCATGCGTTTTGCCAAAGCAACACTTGGAACAACAGGAATAACTGTAATTCCTGCATCATGGAAACGAGTCATGTATTTACTTGGGTTTCCTGCACCAGTTGTAACCACCTTGACCCCTTCTTCAATTACGAGATCAACGATGTCTTCTACAAAAGGTGACAAGAGCATGATGTTGACACCAAAAGGTTTATCCGTAAGTGATTTGATTTTATCAATATTAGCCTTTACGACCTCTTTAGGTGCATTCCCACCACCGATGATCCCTAGACCACCAGCTTTTGATACCGCACCAGCCAGGTCACCATCCGCAACCCAGGCCATTCCTCCTTGAAAAATAGGATAATCAATGTTCAATAATTCTGTAATACGTGTTTTCATAGTGCCTCCATCATTCCTTGCTTACGTAATAGTTCGATGAGTTTATCATTTGAGTCTCAAACTATTACCTAAACAAGAGGGAGCGGGTCTCCCCTACTCCTTCTAGTAATATGTTAATTATTTTGTTTGCTCTTCAACGTAGGCAACCAAGTCACCAACTGTCTTCAAGTTATCTTCTGCTTCGATTTGGATATCGAAAGCATCTTCGATTTCAGAGATTACTTGGAACAAGTCCAATGAATCTGCATCCAAATCATCAAAAGTAGATTCAAGTGTTACTTCTGATGCGTCTTTCCCAAGTTCTTCAACGATAATTTCTTGTACTTTTTCAAATACTGCCATGATAGGACTCCTTTAAAATATAAAAAATTTATAACTATGTGTTTACCACATGATTACCTAGATTGTAAGAATGAGTGTGCCCCATGTCAAACCTCCACCGAAGCCTGATAGGAGAATCGTCTGGCTACCATCTAAACGAATCTTACCATTCTCCACACACTCTGAGAGCAAAATCGGGATACTTGCTGCACTGGTATTTCCATACTCCATCATATTGGCAGGAAGCTTGTCTCGGTCTACACCGATTTTCTTAGCCATCTTATCCAAAATGCGGATATTTGCCTGATGAAGCAAGAGATAATCCAATTTCGATGCTGCGATTGGACCATTTTCAATGGTTTCTTTGATCGATCTAGCAACATCACGATTTGCAAAATCAAAAACTGCTCGTCCATCCATTTTCAAAAAAGCAGGAACTGCCTCTTGATCTGAGAAAGGAGAAGCCAAAGCCGTTTGGCCATAGGTCAAACACTCGCTCCGAGAGCCATCCGTATAGAGACTTTCCACGAGGAAGTGCCGTGTTTCGCTCGTTTCCAAGAGAACCCCACCTGCACCATCTCCAAAGAGAACAGCTGTCGAACGATCCGACCAGTCAACTGCCTTGGATAAGGTCTCAGCCCCGATAACAATCCCTTTTTTGAACTGTCCAGAGCTTAAAAACTTTTCAGCAGTTGAGAGAGCGAATACAAAGCCACTACAGGCTGCTGTCAGATCAAAGGCGAAAGCTCTATGCGCTCCGATATTTGCCTGAACCCGAGCTGCCGTAGAAGGCATCATCGAGTCTGGAGTAATCGTCGCTACAATGATAAAATCAATCTGATCCGCTTTTATGCTCGCCTTAGCCAGCAAACTCTTAGCAACTTTTGTCGCCAAATCACTCGTTGACTCCGTTTTTGAAATATGTCTCTGTTTAATTCCTGTCCGACTTGAAATCCACTCATCGCTTGTATCCATAATTTGAGCCAAGTCTTGATTAGTGACCACTTGCTCTGGAACATAATGAGCAACCTGGCTTATTTTTGCAAAAGCCATTATTTCAAATCCTCCAAAAATTGATAAAGGTTAGTCAAGCCCCTGCCCATCACTTCTATCTCTTCAGAACTCATGCCATCGATAATTTTCTCGACCATGGCCTTGTGGAAACGTTTATGAAGGCGGTGAACCAAACGACCTTTCTTTGTCAAATGCAGATAGACCACACGACGATCCTGATCAGAACGAATGCGCTCAACATAACCTTTTCTTTCGAGATTATTCAAGCTGGTCGTAACAGTTCCAAGAGTTACCATCAGTTCTTTTGAAACCTTGCTTGGTGTTGCCTCCGGAAACTTCCCAATCACATCAATCGTGTGCATTTCTTTGATGGAGATGTCTTTGAAACGACTACCTCGTAAGCTAACCTCCTCAATCACAAGGACATTATTAAAAATAGATGTTAAATACTCATTCACTTGTTGGTAGTCCAAAGTATTCCCTCCTTCTCAAAAAAACTTTTGCATTCAAAACATTTGACACAAAAAGTATATCAAACTCCAAAGAATTGTGCAAGTATTTTTTTATTTTCCTGAAAATTTTGGTCGTCTTCTTTCAGAATGAGCTCGAACTCCTTCTTTAAAATCTTCAGTCAAAGACAAAGATTCTTGCAACTTTAATTCCAATTCAGCATAATTCTGCCAATCCTTAAATTGGCTTTCCCAAACCAACTTTTTAATGGCTGCGTATGAGTTTGCTGAGCCTCGTCTTAATTTCTTCAGAACTTGTTCTCTAGTTTTTTCTAATTTATCAGCTTCGCAGACACGGTATACCACGCCCCATTCCAGTGCTTTTTCCGCAGTCAAAGCTTCTCCTGTCATGGCAAGTTGCGCAGCACGTGTTACCCCGATGCTACGACTCAAGAGATGAATTCCACCAGCGTCCGGCGCCAATCCAACTCCAACAAATGCCTGGATGAATTTTGCCTTATCAGTCGCCAAACAAAAATCGACTGCTACTGCCATATTGGCTGCAGCACCAGCAACTGCTCCATCTACCTCCATCAAAACAGGTTTAGGAATTTGCTTGATTTTAAAAGAAATTGTATTGACCAATTCTGCAATCTTATTCAAAGAAGGGATATCATCTTCATCCACTGCACGCTTCATCTCAACCAGATCTCCCCCAACTGAAAAGACCTTCCCATTAGCGTTAATCAAGATAAACTGAACAGTTTGATCCTGCTCTGCTAGAGTCAAAGCTTCTAAAATTTCCTCACACATTGGGATATGGAAACCGTTTGCCACTTCGGGACGATTCAAAGTGATGATAGCAAGATCATCTACGATCTGATATAAGATATGATTCATAGCTTCTCCTTTTATAAGGTGATAAAATTATTTCATTGTCAAAGTATACCTTTTTTTAGATAAAGAGGCAAGAGAAAACCAATCGAAAGTGTCTCGGCTGATCAAAACGCTCACTTTATACTAAAGACGATACTATTTTCTTCATTGAAAAAAGCCCCTCTTTCTGCTATAATCGTATAAAATACTTACTTGAGGAGTCCCTATGAAGGTTGTAAAATTTGGCGGAAGCTCTCTTGCCTCTGCTAGTCAGTTAGAAAAAGTTTTAAACATCGTTAAAAGTGATAAAGAGCGCCGTTTTGTGGTCGTTTCTGCACCCGGAAAACGCAATGCTGAAGATACCAAGGTTACTGACGCTTTGATCAAATACTATCGTGACTATGTAGCGGGAAATGATATCAGCAAGAGCCAAAACTGGATCATCGATCGCTATGCGGCTATGGTTAGTGAACTAGGGTTAAAACCTGCTGTTTTAGAAAAAATATCTAAAAGTATTCGGGCCTTGGCAACTCTTCCTATAGAGGACAATGAATTTCTCTATGATACCTTCCTAGCGGCTGGAGAAAATAACAATGCCAAATTGATTGCAGCCTACTTCAACCAAAACGGTATCGATGCACGCTATGTTCATCCAAGAGAAGCGGGAATTATCGTAACAAGCGAACCTGGAAATGCTCGTATCATTCCATCTAGCTATGACAAGATTGAAGGCTTGGCTGACAGCAACGAAGTCCTTGTTATTCCTGGTTTCTTTGGGGTCACTAAGGAAAATCAAATCTGTACCTTCTCCCGTGGTGGATCCGACATAACTGGTTCCATCATCGCTGCCGGTGTCAAAGCCGACCTCTACGAAAACTTTACAGATGTCGATGGTATCTTTGCTGCCCATCCAGGTATCATTCACCAGCCTCATTCTATCCCTGAATTGACCTACCGTGAAATGCGGGAGTTGGCATATGCTGGATTTTCAGTCCTTCATGACGAAGCCCTTCTTCCTGCCTACCGAGGAAAAATCCCTCTCGTTATCAAAAATACCAATAACCCTGACCATCCGGGTACTCGTATCGTTCTAAAGCATAGCAGTGATAAATTCCCAGTCGTTGGAATCGCTGGTGATTCTGGCTTTGTCAGCATCAACATGTCGAAATACCTCATGAACCGTGAAGTTGGATTTGGACGCAAGGTTCTGCAAATTCTCGAAGATCTTAACATCGGATGGGAACACATGCCAACAGGTATCGACGATCTTTCGATCATTCTCCGCTCCCGTGAGTTGACTCCTATCAAGGAAGAAGAAATTCTGCGTCAGCTCGTTCAAAAGGCTGAAGTGGACCATGCCGAAATCGAACATGACCTTTCAATCATTATGATTGTCGGAGAAAAGATGAAGAGTCATATCGGGGTAACTGCTACTGCAACACGTGCTTTGTCTGAGAATAAAATCAACATCCAGATGATGTCCCAAGGTTCAAGTGAAGTTTCCATCATGTTTGTTGTCAATAAAGATCAAGAAAAAGCAGCTATCAAGGCTCTCTATCATGCCTTTTTCGATGAAAGTAAGGAAGACTAATCATGGCCCAATCTCTCAATAAAGTCATTGACCTCCAAACTACTGGGACATCTTACCTCTCTATCTCTGGAAAAGTTGGAAAATTTCTAGTTGGGGATCAAGCCTTAGAGTTTTATCCTGATGTCAATGTCGAACAATATATCCAGATCCCCTGGTCTAGCATTCAGCAAATCGGAGCCAACGTAAGTGACCGCAAAATCAGCCGTCACTTTGAAGTCTTCACTGATCAAGGAAAATTCCTCTTTGCTTCCAAAGACTCTGGGACTATCCTCAAAATCGCTCGGGAAAAATTAGGAAACGACAAGGTCGTGAAACTTCCGACTCTGCTCCAGACCATTGGACAAAAATTTAAAAATCTATTTGCAAAAAAGTAGAAACTTTAGTATAATCATAGCAACGGATAAGTAGGTTATCATCTTCTTTCAGAAAGTCTGCGGGTGCTGCGAGCAGATAGAGGAGATAAGTGAAATTCTACCGTTATTCACAATTAAATACAGAATCAAGTGCACACCTGTGAAGTTGGATGGAACCGTGGCCCTGCCACTCCAACGCTTTGTTAGGTGTGCTTTTTTCATAAAGGAGTTCTTATGTTAGATATCAAGCGTATTCGTACAGACTTTGATGCTGTCGCTGAAAAATTGGCTACACGTGGTGTAGATGCTGCTATCCTTAACGAGATGAAAGAAATCGACGCTAAACGTCGTGACATCTTGGTCAAGGTCGAAAATCTCAAGGCAGAACGTAACACAGTTTCTGCAGAGATTGCTCAAGCCAAGCGCAATAAGGAGAATGCTGATGACAAGATTGCTGCTATGCAAGCTCTCTCTGCTGAAGTAAAATCTCTCGATGCTGAATTGGCAGAAATCGATGCTAAATTGACAGAATTTACCACTACTCTTCCAAACATTCCAGCTGACAGCGTTCCTGTTGGAGCTGATGAGGATGACAACGTTGAGGTTCGCCGTTGGGGAACTCCACGCGAGTTTGACTTTGAACCAAAAGCTCACTGGGATCTTGGTGAAGACTTGGGTATCCTTGACTGGGAACGTGGTGGAAAAGTGACGGGTGCTCGTTTCCTTTTCTATAAAGGTCTTGGCGCTCGTTTGGAACGTGCCATCTATAACTTTATGTTGGATGAGCATGGCAAGGAAGGCTATACGGAAGTCATCACACCTTACATGGTTAACCACGACTCTATGTTTGGTACTGGTCAATATCCAAAATTCAAGGAAGATACCTTTGAATTGAGTGATACCAACTTTGTCTTGATTCCGACCGCTGAAGTACCTCTTACAAACTACTACCGCGATGAAATCCTTGACGGAAAAGACCTTCCAATCTACTTCACTGCTATGAGTCCATCATTCCGTTCTGAGGCTGGTTCAGCTGGTCGTGATACACGTGGCTTGATCCGTTTGCACCAATTCCACAAGGTTGAAATGGTCAAATTTGCCAAACCAGAAGAATCTTACGAAGAATTGGAAAAAATGACTGCCAACGCTGAAAACATCCTTCAAAAACTCAACCTTCCATACCGTGTGGTTGCGCTCTCTACTGGAGACATGGGCTTCTCAGCTGCCAAGACTTACGATTTGGAAGTTTGGATTCCAGCCCAAAATACCTATCGTGAAATCTCAAGCTGTTCAAATACAGAAGATTTCCAAGCTCGTCGTGCTCAAATCCGTTACCGTGACGAAGCCGATGGCAAGGTTAAACTCCTTCATACCTTGAACGGTTCTGGACTTGCGGTTGGGCGTACAGTAGCTGCTATTCTTGAAAACTACCAAAATGAAGATGGTTCTGTAACCATCCCTGAAGTTCTTCGTCCATATATGGGTGGCGCTGAAGTTATCAAACCATAAAAAATAAGGCCTAGCTAGATAATAGCTAGACCTTTTTTCGTAACCAAATTAGATAACCACTCAAGACAAAGAGTAAAATAATCAGGCAAAGGAGGGTTTCAGCCAATACCAGATAATCCAGAAAAGGAAGTTTCAAAATTCCCTGAGCCATCTTGAGCGAGGTAGCTGTGATAATGGTTGGAAAAGTCAGAGCTGAGAAGGCTGGCTGAAAGCCTCCTTTGACAATCTTCGGTAACCGGATCATTACAAAGAAATAGAAGGCTTGAGAAGCTAATATCATGATTAGGAGAGACCAGGTCGGAAGAGTGACTCCACCGATACGCACCAGAGCAGCTAAGAGTAAAGAAAAAGGAGCACAGTAGATTCCTTCTTGCCCTAGTAGGGCTGGAGTCAATGGTTTCTTCTTTAAATCACTGTAAATCAACGGATAGAGAAAACAAGTAGCTAGAAAGCCGAAAGTCACCGTTAGATAGGCAATCTGAATCAGGCCAACGACTGGATAGGTCAAGGCTGCCACTGCTATTCCCACATAAAGTACTGTCCAGCTTGGTGTTGCACTAGCTCTTTCCTCCACTCCAAGAAAGCGACGAGAAAAATAAGCGATCAAAGCAAGATCCAAAATAAAAGAAAACCACCAGATTCCTTGTGCTACCAAAGGAAAAGCAGGGAATACGCGAAAGACATAGGTCGACAAAATCATCCCAGCCATGGGAAAAGTTGCCATTCCAGATAGAAGAGGGGGCTTGGTCAATTCTCGCTTGGTTTCAGACCAATTTCTTAGATGAAGAAGGAGAAAGAAAATCCATAAGACCAATCCAGTCAAACTAAATAGGTGCGAAAGAACAGGCCAAGTATCCGCAATCAGGTTTCCTGCACCTGCCAAACCTAACAAACAACCAGAAAATACCAAGGGGAGTTTTTTCATGGCAACCTCCGTTAATCATATTATTATCAGTATAGCATAAAAGGTCTTAAAATAGCATAGAAAAATGAAGACTGGATAAATCAGCCTTCATTTTATTTATGATTCGAACTAGGCATAAGGTTGCAATTCTGGATTAATGGGCGTATTGGCTAGGTTGTTGGCATAGTTGCAAAGGCTGGCTAGGCTGACACCGAGAACTACGTCCAAGGCATTTTGTTGCGTATAGCCGACTTCTAAGAATTCAGCCAAAGCTTCATCTCCTACACGACCCTTGGTATTGATGACTGCCAAGGTAAACTTGGCTAGGGTGTCTAGTTTTGGATCTGTTTCAATCGGAGTGCGGTTGCGAAGGGCTTGAAGAAGATCATCATTCATCTGGATTTGTTTGATTGAAAAGGCAGTATGACCTGCCACGCAGAAAGCACAACCATTGGTCACGGCTGCCGTGATTTGCACTACTTCGCGTTCCACTGGTGTCAGGCTATTGCGACGGTTGATAGCTCCGACAGTTCGGTAGGCTTCAAGGGCGGTAGGGGCATTGGCCAAGAGACCAATTAGGTTGGGAATATAGCCATTGTTGTCTTTTTGTACTGTTTCAAGAACTTCTTTCACTTCTGCTGGGGCTGATTCTACTGTATGGATGGTAAATGTTGTCATAAGAAACCTCTTTTCATTTTATTGTCATTTAGTCTATCATAGAATTTCCCCCTTGAATAATATATATTTTCAATCGCCTTGATAGAAAATGTCTATGAAATGAAAAAAATCACACTAAAAGTGTGATTGGGTTAGTGTTTAAAATACTTTTTAGTCTCAGCAATGACGACTGGCGACAAGACTAAGAGGGCAATCAAGTTTGGTAAAGCCATCAAGGCGTTGACAATGTCTGCGATAATCCAAACCATATCCAACTCGATAAATCCTCCCAACAAGACCATGACTACAAAGACTACACGGTAAAGCCAGATAAAACGAACACCGAAGAGAAACTCGAAACAGCGCTCTCCATAATAGTTCCAACCTAAAATTGTCGTAAAGGCAAAGAGAACAAGGAAGATGGTCAAAAGGGCAGGCCCAAAGTGTGAAAAAACTGTTGAAAAGGCTGACTGGGTCAAGGCAACACCATTTAAATCTCCGCTCCAAACACCAGTTACTAAGATTGTTAGACCTGTCAGAGTACAGATAATCAAAGTATCAATAAAGGTTCCTGTCATGGAAATCAAGCCTTGCTCTACAGGCTCATTAGTCTTAGCTGCAGCCGCTGCAATGGGAGCTGAACCAAGACCAGATTCGTTAGAGAAGACTCCTCGCGCCACACCATTTTGGATAGCCATCCGAATGCTTGCACCTGCAAAACCACCTACCGCAGCAGCTGGACTAAAGGCTGAAGCAAAGATCAGGGCAAGTGTGGCTGGGATTTTCTCGATATTAAAGAGTATAACTGTAAAAGTTCCTAAAATATAGACAATAGCCATAAAAGGAACGACTGCTGTCGAAACTTTTGAAATGGATTTGAGGCCACCAAAGACTGCAATCGCTACAAAAACAGACAAAACGAGAGCCGTGATAGCTGGATCAACTTGGGCTGTATTTTGAATGGATTCTGTAATCGAATTGACTTGGGTAAAGGTACCAATCCCTAGAAGAGCCACCAATACACCAGCTAGGGCAAAGAAGATAGCAAGTGGACGCCACTTTTCTCCCATTCCCAAAAGGATGTAGTGCATGGGTCCTCCAGCTACAGCTCCATTTGCATCCTTGCTACGGTATTTGATGGCCAGCAAGCCTTCAGCATACTTGGTTGCCATCCCAAAGAAGGCCGCCATCCACATCCAAAAGAGGGCCCCTGGCCCACCAACCTTGATGGCTGTCGCGACCCCGATGATATTTCCCGTTCCAACGGTGGCTGCTAGAGCCGTACATAAGGCCGCAAAGCTCGACACATCTCCATGTCCCTTGTCCTTGGTAAAAATCAACTGAAAGGCCTTGGGGAGACGAGCCACTTGTAAAAGGCCTAGACGAATGGTCAGATAGATTCCCGTTCCGACCAATAAGATTAAAAGGGGAGGCCCCCAAACGAAAGCATCAAGCGCTTTGAGCAATTCTAACATTTCCTTCTCCTATCTTTTCAACCCCAAAAGAAAGAGCACATGCAAGATACATGTACTCTGGAATGCCTAGATAAATGCTAAAAAGCGGTCTATCTTAGCTCTGTCCTTTTACCTGAGAGTTTGAGCAGTTGCCTGCCTTGCCCCTTCGGTGCCTTTACGGTCTCTCCAGAGTTCCGTCCATTTACAGTCATGGAAAACAAACCTTTCTCCATTTCTATTAAACTTCATTCGGTGTTGGTATTTTATTTTTTATTATTCTACAAGAAAAGTTAGCCTTTGTCAATGTTTTCTATGAAAATTTTTAGTTTTCATTTCTTTTTCCAGAAAGATTGACTCCTTCTTCTCTCTATCCTTTAAAGGTCACAATGGTTGCGCCACTGCCTCCAGCATTCTGTGGGGCATAACCAAAACTCTTAACATGCTTGTTTCTTTGTAGGTATTTGGTGACGCCCTCACGGATGACTCCCGTACCGATACCATGGATAATGTCTACCTGCGCCATGTTATTGAGCAGGGCTTGGTCGATAAAGGCGTCCAGCTCATTCATAGCCTCTTCGTACCGTTTGCCTCGGAGATCCAGCCTCGCTTGCGGACCACGACCAGAAGCACGTTTGACGACATTGACTTGTTTTTTCTTGACTGGGGCTTCTTGCTGAGCCTGAACAAGGTCAAATTCTTTCTCTTCCAAGGTCATCTTGATCAAACCGACTTGGGCTTCCCAACGGCCGTCCTTAAGTTGATTGGTCAAGGTACCACGTTGACCATAACTGAGAACCACGATATCATCTCCAACCTTTGGTGCTCGTTTTTTCTTGGCTTTTTGAAGGACCTTATTTTTAGACAAATCAACTTTTTCAGGAGCTAGTTTTTTCAGCTCAGCCTTGGCTTCAATGATTTCGTGAGGTTTGAGTTGAGACTTACTGTGGAGGTTCTTGAGAATCTGATCACTCTCACTTAGCGCTAGTTCCACAATCTCAGCAGCTTGTTCACGCGCCTTGTTGAGCTCAGTTTCCTTTTCACGATTGAGCTCGTTGTAAAGTTTTTTGAGTGCTCGGTTCATCTTGAGGTTTTCTTGCTCCACCTCACGGATATTGTCCAAACGTTTGCGACTCTCAAGCGTTTGCTCTTCCAATTGCTCAATGATGCGGTTGACGTCATTATCTTGGTTGACCTGCTGACTGGCATCCCCAACGATGACATCTGACAAGCCCAGGCGTTTAGCAATTTCAAAGGCATTGCTTCGGCCAGGAACTCCCTGCATAAAGCGATAGGTCGGACGCAGACTGGCTGTATCAAACTCCATGCTGGCATTTTGCACAAAGGCTGTTTCAATACCATAGGCCTTGAGTTCTGGATAGTGGGTCGTCGCCATAGTCTTGACCTGACGTAGACGAAGATCCTCCAAAATAGCCATAGCAAGGGCAGCCCCCTCCTGCGGATCGGTCCCTGCGCCAAGCTCATCTAAGAGTAAAAGTGAGTGTTTGTTGACCTTGCCAAGAATATCTACGATATTGGTCATGTGGCTGGAGAAGGTAGACAAGCTTTGCTCGATAGACTGCTCATCCCCGATATCCGCGAAGATTTCTTCGAAAATACCGACACGGCTCCCCTTATCAGCTAAAATGGGCAAGCCTGACTGGGCCATAAGTTGCGTCAAGCCCAAGGTTTTGAGCATGATGGTCTTCCCACCTGTATTGGGCCCTGTAATGACAATGGCCGTTAATTCCTTACCAAAGTGTACATCGTTTGCCACTGCATTTTTGACCAAAGGATGGCGAACATGAAGGAGTTGAATCTCTTGGTTCTCTGAAAGTTGAGGAACAACTGCTTGTCTTTCTTGAATGAAACGCACTTTGGCACGAATCAAGTCTAGGTGCCCGATAATCCAAGCGTCATTAGCAATCTCTGCAGCATGAGGACGGACCCGTTCCGATAACTCCTGCAGGATACGAATCATCTCATAGCGCTCATCAGCTCGCAGACTCGCGATTTCTTCGCTTAGTTTCACGACCTCACGTGGCTCGATATAGACCGTATTTCCACTGGCAGAGATGTCGTGGACAACACCTGCAATCTTGTTGCGGTAGGTATTCTTGACGGGTAAGACCTGACGGCCATTTCTACTGGCGATAATCCCTTCCGTCAACATCTGAGCTTTTTGCTTGAGCAAGTCTTGTAAAACATCTCGGACCTGACTCTCACTATCATGGATTTTCCGACGGATACGTGCTAGTTCTTCGCTGGCGAAATTTTCGATAAATCCTGCGTCATTTAGGGCTTGGAGACTTCCTTGCAAGTGTGGAAAATCATGTAGTTTTTCAAACCATCTCGCCAACTGTTCCAAGCGTACGTTTTCAAGATTGGCATAAAAACTTTGTAACTCTCTGCTAGTAAGCAAGACCCGTTTGAGGAGTAGAAACTCCTCGATATTGAGGTCCGCCCCCATCTCCAGACGCTTACAAACCGCTGAAATCTCACGTGTCGCTAGGATGGTAAAGTGAGGCTGCTCCACAAATAGGGCTTGCATTTCCTCCATTTCAGCAAAGGCCTGTTTGATTTTATCCTCCTTGGTAGTCGGAACCAAACCTTTTAGCTCCTCTAGTCCCTGTTCTGTCAGGATATGAGGTTCAAACAAGGCTTTGATTTTATTAAATTCTAAGGTTTCTAGTATTTTTGTATTCATATTCTTTCCTTGTGTATTTGTTTACAAAATCGTAGCAACTAGAGGTTTTTGACTTCACCTGATACTAGTCATCCAATCTGTAAACAAAGGGCTAGGAAAACTCCCGCCCTTTTTATCCGATTAAATTTGTAACCCAGAGTTGTTTGATAAAGTTTGTCGTAAAAGGGACACTTTGGATGATGTGTTTGGCTACTGTACTTTTTTCGAGTGAATTTTGAATGACTGCCAGAGGCACCGTTGCAAGAATGGTCAAAGCCATTTGCAAGACAAATAAGGTCACCAATAGAGACAATAGGCCTGCTCCGATACGAAACCATTTGACATCGAGCTTTTTAGTTGGAATCAAGTGTAGGAACAAACCGATAAAACGTCCGATACTGTAACAAATTCCGAAAACTAGAAGGTAGGCCAGACCCGCATAAAAGACCTTGTCTAGCTGAAAAAGCTGGTCTGAAGGGAAGAAAAAGGTACCCTGCCCTTCCTGAGGATTGGCATAAGGGATGAGCAAGTGGAAGTGATCTCCCAGTGATCTATAAAACTGTCCCGCAACAAAGGCTGAAATCACGGCCACGAGGAAATAATAAACTTGCAGCATCAAACCTCTACGGTAGCCGATGTAAAATCCCCAAGCAAGAACCAATAAGAGTAGGATTGAAATCATAGGGAATCCTCAATCTTGCTCTGCTCTTGCTTGACAGCCACTAGCTTATTTCGAAGGTCTTTAAGCTCCTGCTCCTTATCGTCAAACTCAATCTCACGACTGAGCTGCGTCGATAGGCTGTTGATCGCTAAAAGGAGGGCAATCGTTTCATCATCTGCCCCAGGCATTTGTTCTTTAATTGCTTGGTATTTTTCAGTCGCAACCTTGGCTATTTCCTCCATAAAGAGGTTGTCATGCTCGGTTGTTAAGGTTAATGTCTTTTTCCCGAATGTAAACTTATATCGATTTAGATTTGCCATAAAATTCACCTCACGATATTATACCAAATTTCGCTAACTTTGTCAGTTTTTACCAATTCTCCTGCTTTTATGGTACAATAGAGACTATGGCAAGTATCACACTCACACCAAGTGAACAGGAAATTCAGAGCTTTTTAAGTCAGTATCAGAAGGCTCTCGCCCCTAGTAAAAATCCTTATATTCGCTATTTTTTGCGCTTCCCTCAGGCAACCGTTTCTATCTACACTTCTGGAAAAGTCCTCCTGCAGGGCGAAGCTGCTGAACAATACGCCACTTTCTTTGGCTATAAAGTTCAACAAGAAAACAGTGGACAAGATTTTCCTATGATTGGGACTGATGAGGTGGGAAATGGTTCCTACTTTGGTGGGCTTGCTGTCGTGGCTTCCTTCGTGACACCTGACCAGCACGACTTCTTGCGAAAACTCGGCGTAGGGGATTCAAAAACCTTGACCGACCAAAAGATTCGTCAGATTGCCCCTATCCTCAAGGAAAAGATCCAGCATCAAGCGCTCCTTCTTTCACCGAGTAAGTACAACGAAGTTATCGGAGATCGTTACAATGCTGTTTCTGTAAAGGTTGCCCTACACAACCAGGCTATCTTTCTCCTTCTCCAAAAAGGAGTCCAGCCAGAAAAAATCGTGATTGACGCTTTTACAAGTCCTAAAAACTATAACAAGTACTTGGCGCAAGAAGCCAACCGTTTTCCAAACAAAATTAGCTTAGAAGAAAAAGCCGAGGGAAAATACCTGGCTGTTGCAGTTAGCTCCATCATCGCTCGTGACCTCTTCCTCGAAAACTTGGAAAATCTTGGACGAGAACTAGGCTATCAACTGCCAAGCGGCGCTGGAACTGCATCTGATAAGGTTGCTAGCAAAGTCCTTCAAGCCTATGGCATGAAAGGACTTCGTTTCTGTGCCAAACTGCATTTTAAAAACACTGAAAAAGCCAAAGCACTTCTAGAAAGGTAAATTATGAATTATTTTAAAACATTTCTAAAAGAGTGGGGACTTACGTTCCTCATCATTATACTAGTCGGTCTCAGTCGTCTCTTTCTCTGGACCAATGTCCGTGTGGAAGGACACTCTATGGATCCGACCCTAGCTGATGGAGAGATTCTCTTTGTCGTCAAACACCTCCCTATCAACCGTTTTGACATTGTAGTTGCTCATGAAGATGATGGAAATAAAGACATCGTTAAACGCGTCATCGGCATGCCTGGTGATACCATTCGCTACGAAAACGACAAGCTCTTTATCAACAATCAAGAAACCGACGAACCTTACCTAGCAGACTACCTCCAACAGTTTAAAAATGATAAACTGCAAAACGCCTATTCGGGGAAAGGCTTTGAAGGAGATAAGGGGGTGTATTTTAGAAGTCTAGCCCAGAAAGCTCAGGCCTTTACTGTCGATGTGAATTTCAACACCAGTTTCAGCTTTACAGTACCTGAGGGCGAGTACCTCCTCCTTGGAGATGACCGTTTGGTTTCCAGTGACAGTCGCCATGTCGGAACCTTTAAAGCCAGTCAAATCAAAGGAGAAGCCAAATTCCGTTTCTGGCCACTCAACCGTATCGGAATCTTTTAAAATCAGCAACTAGATGCTGTGATAGTCTTTTTGAGTTAGCTTTTAGGATTAGATTGCAACTTGGCAATATCTTGTACCAAGTCCCAAATCAAAGGAAAGCCTAACTGAAAGCTCTATCCCAGCTCTTTTTCTATCAAAAAGGAAATCTATGGAAGTTTATTTTTCAGGCACCATTGAACGTATTATTTTTGAAAATCCCAGCAATTTTTATCGCATCCTCCTCCTAGATATCGAAGATACCAATGCGGAGGACTTTGACGATTTTGAAATTATCATTACAGGAACCATGGCTGACGTGATTGAGGGCGAAGACTACACCTTTTGGGGACAAATCGTTCAACACTCCAAGTACGGAGAACAACTGCAAATCAGCCGTTATGAGCGGGCAAAACCAACTAAAAAAGGGCTAGTTAAGTACTTTTCGAGTAGCCACTTCAAGGGAATTGGTCTCAAAACGGCTCAAAAAATCGTGGATTGCTATGGTGAAAATACCATAGACGAAATTCTGGAACATCCTGAAAAGCTAGAAGGCATCTCAGGACTCTCTGCCCAAAACCGTGAGGCTTTCCTCTCTACCCTCCGTCTCAACTATGGGACAGAAATGGTCTTGGCAAAACTAGCTAACTACGGCATTCCCAATAAACTAGCCTTTCAGATTCAAGACTTTTACAAGGAAGAAACGCTGGATATTGTCGAAAACTATCCCTACCAACTGGTCGAGGATATCAAGGGATTGGGTTTTACCATTGCTGACCAACTAGCGGAGGAACTAGGCATCGAAAGTCAGGCTCCCGAGCGCTTTCGTGCTGGCCTTGTCCACAGTCTCTTTCAAGGCTGTATGGATACGGGCGATACCTACATGGAAGCCCGAGATTTGCTGGAACAGACCCTGACTCTCCTCGAGTCTTCCCGACCCGTAGAACTGGATCCCAGCCAAGTAGCCCAAGAACTCTCCTACCTCATCGAAGAAGACAAGGTTCAGCAGATTGATACCAAAATCTTTGACAATAGTCTCTTTTTCGCCGAAGAAGGCATTCGCAGCCACTTGGCTCGTATCCTTGAAAAAGGAAAACAGAAAAATCAGGATTTAGAAACCATTCAAAAGCATATCGCTACTGTCGAGGAGGAACTGGGTATCCAATACGATAGCATTCAAAAACAGGCTATCTGTGACGCTATCCAGAACAAGGTCTTTATCCTAACAGGTGGACCTGGTACAGGTAAGACGACTGTTATCAATGGGATTATCGCTGTCTATGCACTTTTAGAAGGACTTGACCTCAGAAAAAAAAGCAACCTGCCTATCCTTCTAGCAGCTCCAACTGGTCGAGCAGCTCGGCGCATGAATGAATTAACAGGTTTGCCCAGCGCGACCATTCACCGCCATTTGGGAATGACGGGGGACGATGATACTAGCCATCTGGAAGATTATCTGGATGCCGACTTTATTATCGTGGATGAATTCTCCATGGTGGACACTTGGCTAGCCAACCAACTTTTCTCCAACATCTCTTCTAACAGTAAAATCCTCATCGTGGGTGATAGCGACCAGCTACCTTCTGTTAGTCCTGGGCAAGTCCTTGCTGACCTGCTCCAGATACCCCTGATTCCGCAGACTCGCTTGGAACGGATTTACCGTCAGAGTGAAGAATCAACCATCGTCACCTTGGCTAGCCAGATTCGACAAGGCATCTTGCCAGCTGACTTTACTAAGAAAAAAGCAGACCGCTCCTACTTTGAAATCGCGAGTGGCCATATCCCTGCGACCATTGAGAAGATCCTCGGTGCCGCCCTCAGAGGTGGCATTCTGGCTCGTGATATTCAGGTGCTTGCGCCTATGTATCGAGGAACTGCTGGTATTGACGCCATTAACCAACTCATGCAAGACCTGCTCAATCCTCAGCAAAAGGGGCAAGTTAGCTTTGAAGCAACTCAGTGTCACTATCGAACAGGGGACAAGGTTATTCACCTAGTCAACGACGCTGAAGTCAATGTCTTTAATGGAGACCTAGGCTACATCACAGACCTGATTCCTGGAAAATATACTGAGTCCAAACAAGACGAGATTGTCATTGATTTTGACGGCAATGAGGTCGTCTACCCACGTAACGAATGGTACAAGATTCGCCTAGCCTATGCCATGAGTATCCATAAGTCTCAGGGAAGTGAGTTTCCCGTTGTCATCCTGCCCATCACCAGTGCTAGTAGACGTATGCTGGAACGCAATCTCATCTATACAGCCATTACACGGGCCAAGAGCAAGCTCATCCTTCTTGGCGAATTACAGGCCTTTGACTATGCAGTCAGACATATAGGAACTGCCCGTAAGACCTATCTGATTGAACGCTTTCAGGATCTGGTCGATTCGACCGACCAAACCAGCCCAGCTCCTAGCGAAACAACAAATCAAGAGGATTCTCCTCTATCCTACATTCTCACTGAGGAAAACTGGTCTAGTATCCCAGCCATGATTGGGATTACAGACGCAGATCTCAAAGAGATTTTTGGAAAATAGACCATCAGAAAACCCACCAAATCAGGTGGGCTTTTTATCTTTTAAGATTATTTTACTGTTGCTGTGCTTGTGATCAATTCAACAGCTTTTTTGATTGCGATATCGTGTTTCAACATATCAGCTGAAAGCAAGTTTTGAACTTGTGCCACTTCCATGTTGTAATCTGCAGCCAATTGCTCGATTTCTTTTTGGATTTCTTCTTCTGAAGCGTCAAATCCTTCAGCTTTCGCAACTGCTTCGATAACAAGGTTAGTCTTAGTACGTGACTCAGCTTCTGCTTCGTATTGTTTGTGAAGGTCTTCTTGAGTAGTTCCTGTGATTTGGAAGTACATGTCAGGATTGATACCTTGACGTTGCAAGTTTCCAAGGAATTCATTTACTGAACGATGAACTTCTTCGTGGATCATTTCTTCTGGAAGTTCTACGATTTCAGCGTTTTCTACAGCTTTATCGATTGCTGCACCTTCAAGGGCATCTTTGTATGCTTCTTCTTTCGCAGCAGTCAATTCTTTGCGGTATTTTTCTTTCAATTCGTCAAGAGTTTCCACTTCTTCGTCGATGTCTTTTGCAAGTTCATCATCAAGAGCTGGAACTTCTTTTGCTTTTACTTCGTGAATAGTTGTCACGAATTTAGCTTCTTTACCTGCTAGGTCTTCTGCTTGGTAGTCTTCTGGGAATGTTACGACAACGTCAACAGTTTCGCCAGCTGAGTGTCCAACCAATTGGTCTTCAAAACCAGGAATGAATTGACCTGATCCAAGTCCAAGTGAGAAGTTTTCACCTTTTCCACCGTCAAATTCAACACCGTCGATAGAACCAACAAAGTCAATCACAACAGTGTCGCCATTTTCAGCAGCGCCTTCTTTGATAACCAATTCAGCCAAGTTGTTGCGTTCGCGTTCGATACGTTCTTCAACATCAGCGTCTGTGACTTCTTTTTCTACATCTACTGATACTTCAAGGTTTTTGTAGTCACCCAATTTAACTTCAGGTTTTGTCACGACTTCAGCAGTGATAACCCAGTCTTGACCTTTTTCCATTGAAGTGACGTCAATTTTTGGTTGCGCAACCACTTCAAGACCAGCTTCTTTTACAGCTGCTTCATAAGCGTTTGGCAAAAGAGCGTTCAACACATCTTGGTAAAGTGTTTCTTCACCAAATTTTTTATCAAAGATAGGACGTGGAAGGTGACCTTTACGGAAACCTGGAACGTTAAGAGTTTTCTTTACTGAGTTGAAGACACGATCCACTTCTGGTTTGATTTGGTCTTGAGAGATCGTGAAAGTCAAGACACCACGGTTTGTTTCTTTGTTTTCAAATGATACAGACATTCTGTCATTTCTCCTTAAAATTTTTAAATACAGTCTATTATAACATAAACGAGCGACTTTTTTCAAGTAATGAATACGCTTTTCAACGATGCTAAAGGTACTTGCTGGCTTCCTTGATACTGAGTTCAGCCATTCTCTTCTTATTTTTTTCGATGAAAGCTGCTACCCATTCGGGATTGGTTTTAGAGTAGTCTCTTAGAGCCCAGCCGATGGCTTTGTTGATAAAAAATTCTGTCTGGTCCAGATTGTTGAGTAGGATCTTTTCCATCAGTTGGACATTCGTTTTCTCTTTTCTTAACAACTGGTGGTCAATAGCGACTCGCCTCAACCAGATATTGTCTGAGAGGCTCCATTTTAAAAGCACTTCTTCAAGTTCCGGATGGTCGGCTACCAAACTCCCTACTACTCGGTCTAGGATATCTACCGTGTCCCACCAAGACTTGGTCACGACTAGATGCTCAAGCTTAGGCAAATCATCCTTCGTTAGATAAGACTGCATAGCTTTCAAATAGTTGGCGCCCACATACTGGTATTCTCTTGGCTCCTTTTCCCAGCAAGTGTCTACAAAATCCCAATCGATAATTCTTGTTTTTTTCGCTTCTGGAAAATACTTTTTATAGAGTGCATTTCTTTCAGGACCTGCAATGCCTAGAAAGGGAAATTGATGACGCATATAGGCTTCCATAGAGCCTGCTTTCTCAGGGTCTTTTGCTGCTTCTAGCTCCTCAAGTAAATCTGCAAGACTCATCTAAAAATCCTCATGCCCGACCAAGTGGTGCTGAAAGGCATAGACCGCCGCCTGGGTGCGATCACTAACCTCAAGCTTGGCAAGAATGTTGGACACATGGGTCTTGACCGTCTTGAGAGAGATAAAGAGTTCATCAGCGATGCGCTGATTTTCATAACCCTTGGCGATGAGTTGAAGCACATCACGTTCACGCGCAGTCAATTCCTCATGAAGCTCGATATGATTGCGATGGTATTCGACTTTCTTGCTGACCTCTTGTTCAATGGCTAACTCGCCAGCAGCCACCTTACGAACTGCATGAAGCAGTTCGTCTGCACTAGAAGTCTTGAGCATATAGCCTTTTGCACCAGCATTCAAGACTGGCATGATTTTTTCATTGTCCAAGTAAGAGGTCACAATCAAAATCTTGGCTTCAGGCCGTTCTTTGAGGATGGCCAAGGTAGCATCAATCCCATTCATCTCAGGCATAACAATATCCATGACAATGACATCTGGGCGCAGTTCCAAGGCCAACTCAATACCTTGAGCCCCATTGGCAGCCTCGCCCACAACTTCTACATCGTCTTGGAGGTCAAAATAGCTTTTCAAGCCCAATCGGACCATTTCATGGTCATCTACCAGTAAAATTTTCATCTCTACTCCTTTATGATTCCTTGTCTAGCAGGGGAATACGGATATCAACCGCCAGTCCTTGTTTGGGAGCTGTCAAGAGTTGAATCGTTCCTGCCATATCTTCGACTCGCTCCTTGATATTTCGCAGTCCATAACTCAAGTCATCTAAACTCCCTAACTGGAAACCAATCCCATTGTCCACTACCTTCAGCTGCAATTCAACATCTGTCTGATAGAGATAGACATCTAGGCAAGATGCCTGAGCATGGCGGAGGGTATTGCTGATCAACTCCTGCAAAATACGGAAGATATGTTCTTCAATCTTCTTAGGCAATTTAGACACATTCTGCTTGAGACTAACCTTGAGATCACTCTTGTCCTCAAGCTCTTTTAAGAGGATTTGAATCCCCTCAACCAAGCTCTTTTGCTCCAACTCTACTGGTCGCAAATGTAGGAGCAAGACTCGCAAATCTTTCTGGGCTGTTTCTAGGATGGCTGCGACACTTTGCAACTGGGTCTGCATCTTGTCTCTATCAAGCTTCAAAGCCTGCTGGCTGACACCTGATAAAATCATATGGGCCGCAAACAACTCCTGACTAACCGTATCATGTAAGTCACGTGCAATCCGCTTCCTTTCTTTCTCGATGATTTCTTCTTCCTTGACCAGACTTTGATTTTCAGCCTTTTGAACAGCTTCTGTCAAGAGATTAAGCTTACCAGACAAGGACTTGAAACTGGCCTCCAAGTCTGGATCTGCAAAGGAAAATACCTCTTTTCCTGCCAGCAGTCGCTTGAGATTAACCTGCATTTTTCTGCGAGAGACTTCTTCTATCACACGCCAAAAGAGGACAAAAAAGAAGGTCATGGAAAGGCTAAAGACCAAGATCAAGAAGATGAGTTTCTCTGTTTTTTCGATATCTTGTAGCAAATAGGACCAATCCAGTTCAAAAATATCAAGTAAACTATTAGCCAAAAAGAGGATAAAGAGAGAAGAAGTCAGGCCGATTAATAGGTACGATTGCTTTTTCATCCTCTGACCACCTCCACATCGCCAACCATAGTAGTTAGGAAAATCTTGACACTCTTTTTACTCTTGAGATAGTCTCTGGTTTCCTGATGATAGTGTTCGTTGCGGAGGGATCTCTTAGGTTGATGAAGGAAGGTAAGATCTCCATAAAGACAGTTAACACTGAGGCTGATTTCCACATCTACAGGTACGATAATCCTAGTCGTTCCGACCATCTTTCTAAGGATAATGACATTGTCATGATTGGTTAGGATAACTCTTTCTAAATGAATGGTGTCCTTGCCCATGAGGCGAAAGAGGTTGATATCGTCAAACTGGCAGGTCTGGTGACTAGAGAAATGATGGAGATTGCCAAACCAGCGATTCTTTTCATTTTTAACCGTCACCACCTCTTCAAAGACCAAATCGGTCTCCTCTCTTTCTTGATTCATCATTGGATAGAGAAGAAAGAGACTGTAGATCACCGCTACAAAGATAGCTAAAATCACAAAGGGATTGAGCATGACAATGAAAAAGAAAAGAATAGTCGCCACAAGGAGGAGAAAGTTGTTGCCCTCTTTGCCTGCATAATAGCGTATCAGGAGAAGAAAGAGGAATAGAATCAGCAGAAAACGCGAAAAATGCTCTGATACCATCAAAATCAGAGCTCCCGTCAACAGACAGGCTTCAATAAATAAAAAGATTTGAAATTTTTTCATAGATGCATCCTCTCTTTTCTATTTTATCACAATTCAAAAAAGTCACCTCGGTCTGAGGATGGAAAAAGGACATAGGACAGAAATCGCTCCTACAAGCTTGGTTTCATCAACTCACCACAGTTGGCAAAAGGCTACAAAAAGGGCGGGATTCTTGTCCCGACCTCTCTACATCTGATCTATTGCTTCTTTTAGTTTACCGTAAAGAATATAGTCTACGTCTTGCAGATCCACTATGGTGGCACAATTAAGGGCACACATGATCAAACGCAGATCTTCTTTCCAGCCTTGGACAATGCCAATCACTTCTTCGACTGTGTAGGTTTCAATCAACTCTAGAACGGTACGTGACAGTCCTACAGCCTTGGCACCAAAAACCAAGCACTTAATCATATCAAGCGGATTCCGAACGCCTCCACTGACCAAGAGTTCGACCTTGTCTTTCCAGTCTTGGGCATTGAGAAGGGCTTGCATGGTGGATTGTCCCCATTGATTGAGATAGTCACGCTGGCCACTGCGACGGTTTTCGATATAAGCAAAGCTGGTACCACCACGACCTGACAGGTCAACAGTTCGAACGCCCAGTTCATAGGCTCTTTCGATGGTCTTCACATCCATTCCAAAGCCCACTTCTTTTAAGACAATGGGAACAGGGATTTGCTTGCTATAGTCTGCCAGATGCGAATACCAGCTTCTGAACTTTCTTTCTCCCTCGGGCATGAGTAATTCCTGCATGACATTAACATGCACTTGCAGGAGAAGAGGATTCATCGCTTCTACAGTCTGAAGTCCTAACTCAACAGGCTTGTCCAATCCAATATTGGTTCCAAGGAGGAGATTTGGATGGCTAGATTTGACAGAAAAAGAATCATCTGTTGGATCTTTTAGGGCTGCACTATAAGAGCCCGTTACAAACAAAATCCCACAGGCTTCTGCCACCTGAGCCAGTTTTTGATTGATTTCTTTACCTTTTTCGCTTCCACCCGTCATGGCATTGATATAAAAAGGAAAGTCCCACTTTCGACCTGCAAACTCTGTAGACAAATCAATCTCATCCAGGTCATAAAGAGGCAGGGAAGAATGGATCAACTCCACCTCATCAAAGCTATTATAGGAACTTTTCTGCTCAAGGGCATAGCGGATATGCTCGTCCTTACGATTTGTCGTCATGTCCTATCCTTTCTTGGTATAAGAGCTCAATCCCCAGATTGGCCCAACGATTTTTTAAGGTTTCAGTTGATTGCACATCAAAACTCAAGGCAATGCCACAGTCACCACCACCAGCGCCACTACTCTTGGCAACAGCCAGCAAATCTTGACTGGCTTCTTTCAACTGTCTCAGCGAAGGTGTGTAAATATCTGGACTCAAGCCTTCTAAAAGCTGGCTGGCAGTTTCCACCTGATCGATGATATTTTCTACTTTCCCCTGCTCCAAGGCTTCTACCAAAGTAACCACTGTTTCTTTTGAGGAACTTAAAAAGTTCTGGTCTATGTTTTGTTTGATTTGCTGAACCATTTGATTTGATACGGCCACTTCCTTGGTCCATCCCACTAGGAAATCACATTCTAGGGTTGGTTTCACTTGTGAGATGGAAAAGCCCCAGTCACGCTCTAAAACTGTTGCCAAGCTTTCTTCTTTCAACCAAGCAGCTATCTTCTTTCGATCAAAAGACTGGTAGAGAACCAAATCCTCTGACACAATACAGGCAAGGTCTCCCATAGAACCATTGTCTCCTCGATTGAGCAAGACCGCGCTTGCCAGCTTGAACAAGAGTTCCTGATCAACCGTAATATCATATAGAGCCAGCAGGGCCTTGATCACCAAGACAACGACGCTACCACTCGAACCCAGACCAAACTTTTTGCCTTCGCGTTCCATTTTTCCACGGATTTCCAAGGAAAAGGGTCGAAAAGTCTGACAGCGAACAGCAAGGAAGTCTCCCACTAAAGCAATCGTTTCCTGAATCAAGCTGTAGTCAGGATTTGGCGTCAAATCTACTGCGAAATCAAACAGATCTGAATAGATACGGTAGCTGTCAGAAAAAGCAATCTCAGCCTTCATATAGATGGGAATAGCCTTTATCAAAGCTAACTGTCCTGGCTCTAGAATAGCGTATTCCCCTGCCCAATAGAGTTTTCCGCAAGTTTTAACAGCAATCATCTTGGCTCAAATCCTTTGTTTTTGACACAATCAGGCGGTAACGTTGACCAAAGATTTCAGATAGATGATCCAAATCTTTCTCTTGACAGAGGACCTTGACATTGGGACCGGCATCCATGGTAAAGTAACAGGCTTCACCTTGCTCACGAAGCTGGCGAACAAAGTCCATGGCTTCATAGGAAGCATCCGTTAGATAAGAAAAGGCTGGACTAGCAGTCTTGGTCGTAGCGTGCATGGCTAGGGCATTTTTCTCCGTTAATTCCCCAACCTTAGCAAAATCATTCTCTTTGAGATAAACCAGCATCTCCTGATAATCTTTCTCAGACTGGCGCACCCAATCATCAAAGGTCGTCGAAGTTTCCACACAGAGTTTCATCCCATCACGGCTAGAAATTGGTTTTTTCTTGTCTTCTAGCACCAACATGATCATAGCTAGTTTCAAGTCAGTCTCTACAGGGTAGATTTCCCCACTATCCTTGTCCCAGGCACCCAGTGGTCCATAAAAACTGCGAGAGGAAGAACCCGAGGCAAACTTAGCCTCCTGCGCCAACTGGCTCCGATTCAAACCAAGCTGGAAATAAGCATTGCAAGCCTTGACTAAGGCGGACAAACCACTGGAACTGGAGGACAAGCCCGCTGCTGTAGGCATATTGTTTTGAGTGTCAATACGGACAAAACCTTCCCCAGCCGGACGGTAGCGGTCAATGATTTTGCTCATTTTGACATGCTCAGCCTCACTCTGAAGCTGACCATTGATATGAAAGGCATCAGCAGTCGCATCCGTCGGTAGAGGCGACAAGGTCGTCTCTGTGTACATATTTTCCAAAGTCAAAGAAATACTGCTGGTCGCAGGAACCATCTCTTTTTCTTTTTTCTTTCCCCAATATTTGATAATGGCAATATTTGCGTAGGAACGTACTGTTACAGGCTTTCGATCCATGTCTGAACAGCTCCTTTCTCTTCTAATCGTTTTGCTAGTTCTTGCGCTTGGTTCAGATTAGCTACCAAGGCGATAATACAGCCTCCTAGTCCACCACCACTCATCTTGGCACCTAGAGCACCATGGCTCAGAGCCGCTTCAACGAGGGAGTCTGCCTCAGGGCTACTGACACCAATTTCTTTTAAATGTAAATGCGCTTGACTGAGGATTTGTCCCAGTCCCTCAGCATCTTTTCGTCTAATTGCCTCTTCTGCCTGCTGGGTCAATTCTCCCAAGGCATGCAAAAACGGTAGGGCATCCTTGCCCTTGCTTTGGACCACTTGGATAGCTTCACGAGTGTGACCATAAACACCCGTATCTGCAATCACCAAATAGGCAGATAGGTTCATCTCAAGTTCTGTAAAACCAACATTCTTGATAAAGCGAATGGGCTGGTCACTGAGACAGGTCTTGGCATCCAACCCGCTCGGATTCATATGGGCAATCATCTCAGCCCGATTGACCAAGATTTCTAGCACATCGTGAGGCAGGTCGGCTTGATAGTAGTCAAAAACAGCTCGGATGGCTGCTATGCTGATAGCAGCTGACGAACCCATTCCCCGTTTTTCAGGGATAGCCGAGTCAATCACACATCGAATGCAGGCTTCTTTGATATCCAAATACTCCAGCGAAGCATAAACCGCCATGGACAGGGTGTCCTCCTCATAGAGACGCCACGGACTTTCAGCAGGGACCACCTTACAAGTCACTTCCACCTCTAAGAGAGGCAAGGAAATGGCAGGATAGCCGTATACAACAGCGTGCTCTCCTATTAAAATAATCTTACTATGTGCCTGACCGACACCAACTTTTTTTGTCATGTTTTCCTTTAACCAGACGAAAAGACCGTCTCATTTCATACAGTAGTATTTTCTCCTATCTATTTTATTATATTTTCATAAAAAAAGCGATTGTTTCCTTCACAATCGCCTCTTTCATTATTGGACCCATTCGCCATTATAGTTGACAGAATAGCCTTCTACGGTCGTATTCACTGCTAAAGCACCGGAGCTATAAGCGTAGTACCATTTGCCATTAACCTGGAACCAACCAGTCTTCATATCTCCATTACTTGCATGCAGATAATACCAAGTCGAACCTTCCTGATACCAGCCAGTCTCCATAGATCCTGATGAACGGAGATAGTACCACTTGTTACCGACATAAGCCCAGCCTGTCTTCATATCTCCATTTTTAGCATCTAGATAATACCAAGTCGAACCTTCCTGATACCAACCAGTTGCCATAGCTCCCGATGAGCGGAGGTAGTACCACTTATTACCTAGATATTTCCATCCAGTTTGCATAATACCAGTTGTTGGATCTAGGTAGTACCAAGTCGAATCATCGTTTATCCAACCCGCACGTCTTTCACCACCAAGGTAGTCTTTTCCTAAATGACCTGTTTTTGCTAGATAGTACCAATTAGATTGATCGTAGAGCCAACCTGTTTTTAAAGAATGATCTTCATTAAAGTAATAATTTGCTAATTTAAGAACTTCTGGCCCTTCAAAGCCTTCACCATATTTTTTACCAACAGTTAATGAATCTTTAACCTCTAATTGTTGCCAGCCAACAAATTCTTGTAATACCCCATCTTGATCAAAGTAGTACCATTTATATTGAAGGCCAATTTCGAAAACTGGACGATTATCAAATAAATCATCACGATAACCCGTCCCAGGAATTTCTAAGTATTGCCAGCCGACTACCATTTCTCCATCATCATCAAAATAGTACATTTTACCGTCTATTTTATGCCAATAGATCGCTTTATGGTCATCTTTTATATAGTATTTTCTATTGTCCTTATCAACAAACTGCCCACCTGTGGTATCCGCCAATACTGTACTTGTCGCTAAAAGACCAAGAAAAAACACTGCTAATCCAACTTGCATGATTTTTTTCAATACTTTCATTCCTTGTATCCTCCTGAAACGATTGTAGCAAAGACTTTACCGTATGTCAATATATAGAAGCTTCTCAAAAAAAGCAGTTACACAACTGCAACTGCTTTTCTATTCTTGCATGGTGTACCCAACACCACGCACGGTTTTAATGTAGCTTTTTTGTCCTTTTACATCAAGCTTGCTACGTAGATAACGGATATAAACATCCACGATATTAGTTTCTGTCGCACTTTCGTACTTCCAAACACTTTCCAACAACTGCTCACGAGTCAAGACCTTCTTGCTTCCCATGAGAGTGGCCAAAAGGTCATACTCACGGCGCGTCAGAGCAATCATCTCCTCGCCACGATAAACGGTATGATGTTCTACATCCATACGCAGATTGCGGTAAGACGTTGGGACCTTCATCTGACTACAGTGTTGGTCGATAAAGTCCCGACCTCGGAAAATCGCTGAAATACGAGCCACCAGCTGATCAATAATCACTGGCTTATAGATGTAAGAAACGGCGAAGCGCTGGATTGTCTCAATCTGGTCTTGCAACTCTTCGCGATGGTCCAAGACCATGATCACTGAGGCTGGTTTGGTCCGACTCAGCCTCTCTGCAAAATCCTGGGCCGTCATATCCCCCAGACGAGCATTCAGTAAAATCAAGTCATAATCTGTCTGGAGAGCCATGGAGAGGGCTTTTTGCCCCTCCTCTACAAGATCAACACGGTATTGCTCTTTTTGGAGTTCCAGACTGAGAAAATGAGCGAGATTTCGTTCTTTCTCAAGTAATAAAATCCGTTTCCCCATGGCAGACCTACTTATTTTTCGTCATACCAAGAGTAGTGGAAGGTTCCTTCTTTGTCTTTACGTTGGTAAGTGTGGGCACCAAAGTAGTCACGTTGCGCTTGGATCAAGTTAGCTGGAAGGTCAGCTGAACGGTAGCTATCAAAGTAAGTAATAGCTGCTGAGAAGGTTGGTACTGGTACACCAGCTTGAACAGCAAGAGCTACGATATCACGCACTGTTTGTTGGTACTTAGCAGTAACATCCAAGAAGTACTCATCCAAGAGAAGGTTTGCAAGGTCTGCATCACGGTTGTAGGCATCTGTGATCTTTTGCAAGAAACGAGAACGGATGATACAGCCATCACGCCAGATAGATGCGATATCCGCAAATGGCAAGTTCCAGTTGTTTTCTTTAGAAGCCACACGCAATTGGGCAAAACCTTGTGCGTATGAAATGATTTTTGAGAAGTAAAGGGCTTGACGGATCTTTTCGATCAACTCAGCCTTGTCACCTTCAAACTTGAAAGCAGCTGGTTTTGGAAGAACCTTGCTAGCATGCACACGCTCTTCTTTGTATGTAGAGATGTAGCGAGCAAATACTGACTCAGTGATGAGTGACAATGGTACACCAAGGTCAAGTGATGATTGACTAGTCCATTTACCAGTTCCCTTGTTACCTGCAGCATCAAGGATGTAGTCTACGATTGGTCCCTCTTGACCTTCATCGTCTTTACGGCTCAAGATATCAGCTGTGATTTGGATCAAGTAGCTGTCCAATTCACCCTTGTTCCACTCAGTAAAGATTTCAGCCATATCTTCTGCAGAAAGGCCGAGCAAGTGTTGCATGAGATCATAGCTTTCTGCGATCAATTGCATGTCACCATACTCGATACCGTTGTGGACCATTTTCACATAGTGACCAGCTCCATCAGGACCGATGTAAGTCACACATGGTTTGCCATCTTCTGGTGCTTTAGCTGAGATTTCTTCGAGAACATCAGCAACCAATTCATAGGCTTCTTTTTGTCCACCAGGCATGATAGAAGGACCTTCAAGGGCACCTTTTTCACCACCAGAAACCCCTGTACCGATAAAGTTGATACCAGAGTTTGCCAATTCTTCATTACGACGGATGGTATCTTTGTAGAAAGTGTTTCCTCCGTCAATCAAGATATCACCCTTGTCAAGGTGTGGAAGAAGGGCTTGGATAGTTGCGTCTGTACCAGGTCCAGCTTGAACCATGAGCATGATACGACGAGGTTTTTCGATAGATTGGACGAAAGACTCTACATCGTAGCTAGGTACAAAGTTCTTTTCAGGATGGCAAGCAATTACGTCTTCTGTTTTTTCTTTACTACGGTTGTAAATGGCAACTGTATAGCCACGAGATTCGATATTTAGGGCAAGGTTACGACCCATTACGGCCATACCTACGACACCAAAGTTAGCTTTTGTCATGTGACACTCCTCTTGTTTAATATGTTTTATTTTATCATTTTTACCTATGAAAGGAAAGAATTTTGTAACGGACTCCTAGTAATCCAAGTCATCTGCATGACCAGCTCCATTACCGACAAAGTATCCAGTCTTACAGTTGAGGGTAAAGAGGTAGGTTCCATCTGGTTTGTAGAGGTTATAGTAACCATTTCCGTTTACGATATTGACCCGTTCTAGGATATATTGATTTCCAGTGATATAGCCACGAGCACGTGATGTCGCTAGGATTTGTTCCAAAACACCATCAGCAAAATTCCAGGCAGGGTTATTGCTATCCTCTACAGCTGATTGGTTGTACGGTACACGACTAGCACTTCTTTGAAGATTGACACCATCGCTAGACAAACCTCCACTTTCTGGTCTGCTGGCAGGTGCTGAACTTGATGAAGCAGACGAACTGCTCGTACTGCTATCAGTCGTTGTACTTGAACTTTCTTGGCTACTGCTACTTGAACTTGAACTAGAGGCGCTTGTTTGCTGGCTCTTACCCAGGCTAATGGCCTTATCTAACAGTTTGTCTAGCTCTGTATTTCCTGTTTTAATTTCTGTAAATTTAGCGTCTGCCTTGACCTTTGCATTGGTATCCAAGACACCATCAGTAATTGCTGGAGTTTCAAACTGATTATTCACTTCTTGCACAGCCTTGATTTGAGTTTCTAAACTATCATACTTAGACTTGGCCAGAGTATACTCTCGACTGCCTTCGAGTTTATCTAGTTGAGCCTTGAGTTGGTTCAACTTGTCAAACTGACTATTTTTCAAGGCTGTTTTATTAGCATCCGTATAAAAGGCATCGTAGAGGGCATTAAACTCTTGTAGGGCTGTTTGTGTTTCTTGATTACTAGAAGAAGACTGGGAAGACTGGATGGCTTGGTTGGAGCGATTTACTTGACGATAGATATAGTAACTACCTGCCAAGATAAGGGCTGCTGCCAAGGCTGAACCGATAACAAACACGCGCTTCTTTTTAGAATTAGAAACTGTTTCTGATTCTGCCTGAGCTGAGCGTGAAAGTAGAGCCGTCTCTTCCTCTTCTTTCTCATCAGCAACCTCTGCTGGCGTTTGCTTTTCCAACACAAGCGGTTCCAAGTCTTGATTTTCTTCTCCCAAAGGAGGCAAAATCACATCCGAGCTTGTAGTTTCCACTGAGTCTGAC
Source organism: Streptococcus oralis subsp. dentisani (assembly GCF_003944205.1). GTDB lineage: Bacteria > Bacillota > Bacilli > Lactobacillales > Streptococcaceae > Streptococcus > Streptococcus oralis_BH. The sequence goes on along the minus strand of NZ_RJPH01000004.1, from coordinate 108,870 downwards.
ACCGTTTCTTCTGAAACTGTCTCGGGTTCCTCTATGATTGGTGCCGACTCTTCAGTGATTTCTGAGACTTCCTGTGTCGTCAATTCTTCTTGAGCCTGAGCTTCCTGCAGTTCTTCTTTTTTAAATTGACGTGTTTCAAACTTGTCCGCCTCGATTTCCTCGCGGTGCTGTTTGATGTATTTATCCAAGATATTGTCCTCAGGCAATACTCCAGCTTCAACTTCTTCATTTTTACGGATGACTTGACCAACTGTCAGATCTTTCGCCTCGTCAAAATCAAATTTGGACTCTTGATGCTCTTTTTTATGACGATTGTGTCTTTTTTTACTCATCTGTCTTCCTTTCTACTTTACCTCTTGGCGCTTCACACGCTGACCAAAGTATTGATACAAATCCACTTTTAAGGTTCCGTTATAAAGTTTGCGCTTTTTATCCGCTGGACTTCCGTACTTACTTTCAAAAGCTTCGTCACTCGTCAGGATAAATTTGCTCCAGGTTTTCAATGGCGCAAAGACCTGCCCCATTTCTGCATAGAGCTTGGTGACTCCTGAATCATCAGATAAACGCTCTCCATATGGTGGATTGGAAATGATGACGCCATTGATCTTGTCTGAACGCAAATCCTGTACCCGCATTTGCTTAAAAGTGATGTTACCTGCGACACCAGCTGCTTGAGCATTGGCTTTAGCAATCTCAACCATCCGAGCATCAATATCACAGCCCATGATATCCAGTTCAAGTTCACGGTCAATTTTCTTGGCAGCATCAGTACGCACTTCTTGAATTAACCGGTCGCTGACCCAGTTCCATTCCTCAAAAGCAAAGGAACGGCGAAGGCCTGGTGCCATCTTTCTAGCCATCATAGCCGCCTCGATACAGAAAGTTCCTGAACCACAGGTCGGATCGATCAAGGGCTTGTCTGGATACCAGTTAGAGAGTTGTAAAATCGCCGCTGCCATATTTTCTTTTATAGGCGCTCCACCCTTTTCCGTACGATAACCACGTTTAAAAAGGCTAGAACCTGTCGTGTCAATCATGACAGTTGCCACATCCTTAAGGATGGATACCTCTATCTTAAACTCGGGACCAGTTTCCATCAAGGGAACACCTTCTGGGCGGGCATAGTGTTTTTGTAATTTCTTGACAACGGCTTTCTTAGAAATGGCCTGAACACTGGGCTCATTGTGAAGTTTAGACTTAACGCATTTGGCCTTTGAAATCGGAAAACGAGCCCCAAGCGGGAGATAGTTTTCCCAATCTAGAGCAAAAACGCCTTGAAAAAGCTCTTCAAAGGTCTTAGCTGGAAAACTTCCGACTACAATCTTGATACGGTCAGCTGCGCGAAGCCACAGATTGGTCTCAATAATTGCCCGCACATCTCCTTGAAAACGGACACGCCCATTTTCAACTTGGCAATCATAACCAAGATCTCGCACCTCACGTCCAACGACAGCCTCTAGCCCCGCCGCAGCAGTTGCGATTAAATTAAATTGTTCTTTCATTTCTAGTCTTGCAAGACCTTTCTCTTGTTCACTTTAAAAAATGAGGTTGAGAAAAAATTCTCAGCCCCAACCTATATGCAATTTTCTATAAGCCATGTTTTGTTCCAGAAGTGACTAGGACCACTTCCTTCGATAATCATCTGTCTACCGCTAGCAGCCTATAGCTGACAGCAGTCAGAGTACTACGTTCGTTTCCGTGCACTCCATGCCCCGACCAAAATTTGGGTTGCTAACTTGAGGGGTTTACCGCGTTCCACTCTCTCTGTTTCCAGAAAGACTCCGTCACTGTGGCACTTTCAAGCCTATTCTGACCTATCCGAAGACTTAGCCATTTCGACTGCCGTAACGATTTCTCGTCCCTAGGCTTATGGATTCGCCTAGCACAAACACTACAGGCATCACAGCCTGTGCTAGCATGGACTTTCCTCATGAAAAGAGATTCTCTTCACGCGATTATCCAAAAATTGCATCTAATAGACACCTGATTATAACTCAGAATTGTCTACGATTTGTTTACCGAATACTTCTTTTTCAAGTCGATTCAATCGTTTTAAAATATCGAAATTTGTCATTGGAGTTGAACTTGTTACTTCGATAGAACTTTGTTGAGTAGAACTTGCCTGTGGCTTGTTAGACAATTCCTCCTTCAAATCAGCAACCTCCTGACGAAGAGATTTAACCAAAGCTGCGTAAGTCTCATAGTCCTTGATCACATCATCTAGGAACTCGTCTACCTCTGCCTTACTATATCCGCGAACTTCACGTCCAAACTCTTGTTCAAAAATATCTTTTGCTGAAAAAATAATACTTGCCATTTCTCTCTCCATTCTTGATTGCTATTCTTATTATATAAAAAAAGACAAACAAAAATCAAGGTCAAAGCCTCACTTTTCGGAAAAATTTTCCACCATTTCGTTCAGATCCTCAAATGTTAATCTTTTTGTAATATAGCCTTCTTGATTTTTCATCATCTGGTAAAAATACTGTAACTTGGTTTCATTTTCTTCGTCATAAAACAGGTAGCATCCATCCGTATTTTCCAACAGAAATTTCTGATAATCACGTAGTTGCCCCTTGTGCTCATATTGTGGATAGGCATATTTGACAAAGTCAACCTGCTTAAACTCACTGAGTTTGATTTGATTGGCCTCATTCCAGTTACTACCATGGGTTTCAAAGGCAAAAATCGTTGCCAACTGAAAGCCATAGTCTGCTTGCATGTCTTTCGCCACTTGAAGCACCCAGTACTCAAAGCCCAGAGTCCCTGTAAAGACAAGCCAGGTCACCCCTTCTTCTGCTAGACGTTCTAGGTCTCTCCGAATGGCTGTTTTGATAATATCAACGCGAATATCTTTGTCATTAAAGAGACCAAGGTCGAAGGCTGAATAACCTAAAATCAAGGCTGTTGTCATTTTTAACCCTTTCTTTTAACCCTTTCTTTGTAAATTTATGATATAATAGAGTGATGTTATTGTACCAATAAGGAGAATTATGGTCAACTATCCACATAAACTTTCATCACAGAAGAGACAAGCGCCCCCGTCACAAACTAAAAATTTCGCAAATCGGGGAATGTCTTTTGAAAAGATGATCAACGCTACGAACGACTACTATTTGTCGCATGGGTTAGCAGTTATTCACAAGAAACCGACTCCCATCCAAATCGTACGTGTCGACTATCCCCAACGAAGTCGAGCCAAGATCGTTGAAGCTTATTTTAGACAGGCCTCAACGACTGACTATTCAGGGGTTTATGATGGATACTACATCGACTTTGAAGCAAAGGAAACCAGGCAAAAACATGCGATCCCGATGAAGAATTTCCATCTCCATCAGATCCAACACATGGAACAAGTTCTTGCCCAGCAAGGAATCTGCTTTGTCCTCCTTCACTTTTCTTCTCAGCAAGAAACCTACTTATTGCCGGCCATTGATTTGATTCGTTTCTATCATCAAGATACGGGACAAAAGTCAATGCCACTTGGATATATTCGAGAAAATGGATATAGGATTGAGCCTGGTGCCTTTCCACAGATTCCCTATCTCGACGTTATCAAAGAACATTTACTAGGTGGTAAAATAAGATGAACAAACAAACTTTCCTGCGAATAGTTAAGTATATCAGTATCTGCCTCTTGACTGTATTTATCGCAGCTATTATGCTAGGTGGAGGCCTTTTTCTCTACTATGTAAGCAAGGCTCCGGCTCTATCCGAAAGCAAACTAGTCGCTACAACGTCTAGTAAGATCTATGACAGCAAAAATGAACTTATCGCTGATCTGGGTTCTGAGCGCCGTGTCAATGCACAGGCTAATGAAATCCCTACTGAGCTGGTCAATGCAATTGTCTCTATTGAAGATCATCGTTTCTTCAGTCACCGAGGAGTAGATACAATTCGTATCCTAGGCGCTTCCTTACGAAACCTCCGTGGTGGGGGTGGTCTTCAAGGTGGTTCTACCTTGACACAGCAGTTGATTAAACTAACCTATTTCTCAACATCAACATCTGATCAAACACTTTCACGTAAGGCACAGGAAGCTTGGCTAGCCGTTCAGCTAGAACAAAAAGCGACCAAACAAGAGATCCTAACTTACTACATCAACAAGGTCTATATGTCCAACGGAAATTACGGGATGCAAACGGCAGCCCAAAACTACTATGGTAAAGACCTCAAAGATTTAAGTCTACCTCAATTGGCTCTCCTAGCTGGAATGCCTCAGGCTCCAAATCAATATGATCCCTATTCTCATCCAGAAGTGGCACAGGAACGCCGTGACCTTGTCCTCTCGGAAATGAAAAGTCAAGGCTACATTTCTGCCGAACAATACGAAAAAGCCATCAATACTCCCATTACAGATGGACTGCAGAGCCTCCGTTCTGGAAACAACTATCCAGCCTATATGGATAATTATCTCAAAGAAGTAATCGACCAAGTCGAACAGGAAACTGGTTACAACCTTTTGACAACAGGAATGGAAGTTTATACTAATGTTGATCCAGCCGTTCAACAACGTCTCTGGGATATCTACAATACCGACGAATACGTTAATTATCCAGATGATGAGTTGCAAGTAGCTTCTACCATCGTTGATGTCACAAACGGAAAGGTGATTGCCCAGCTAGGTGCACGCCATCAATCTAGCAATGTTTCCTTCGGTATGAACCAAGCTGTCGAAACAAACCGCGACTGGGGTTCAACCATGAAACCAATCACAGATTACGCGCCAGCCTTGGAGTACGATATCTATGACTCAACCGCTTCGGTTGTTCACGACGTACCATATAACTATCCTGGCACCAACACACCTGTCTACAACTGGGATAAGAGTTACTTTGGAAACATCACGTTGCAGTATGCTCTTCAACAATCACGGAACGTTACAGCTGTAGAAACCTTGAATAAAGTCGGTTTGGATAGAGCCAAGACCTTCCTAAATGGACTCGGTATTGACTACCCAGATATGCACTATGCCAACGCGATTTCAAGTAACACAACCGAATCTAACAAAAAGTATGGGGCAAGCAGTGAAAAAATGGCCGCAGCCTATGCTGCCTTTGCCAATGGCGGTATTTACCATAAGCCAATGTACATCAACAAAATCATCTTTAGTGATGGTAGTTCAAAAGAGTTTTCTGATTCAGGAACACGCGCTATGAAAGAAACAACCGCCTATATGATGACAGAGATGATGAAAACTGTCCTAACCTACGGGACAGGACGTGGAGCCTACCTATCATGGTTACCACAAGCTGGTAAGACTGGTACATCAAACTATACAGATGATGAAATTGAGAAATACATTAAGAACTCTGGTTATGTAGCTCCAGACGAAATGTTTGTCGGCTATACTCGTAAATATTCAATGGCTGTCTGGACCGGTTACTCTAACCGACTTACTCCTATCGTTGGTGATGGCTTCTATGTTGCTGCTAAGGTCTACCGTTCGATGATGACCTACCTCTCAACAGATGACCATCCAGGGGATTGGACCATGCCTGAAGGCCTTTACAGAAGCGGAGAATTTGTCTTTAAGAATGGAGCACGCAATACGTGGACCCCTTCATCATCTACACAACAAAGTTCGACATCTGAAAGTTCTAGCTCAACATCTGAGAGTTCGACTTCTCAGTCAAGTTCAACTACTCCAAACACAAGTCAAACGCAGACGATTCCTCAACAATCAGGCACTGCACCTGCTGAGCAAAACCAATCAAGTCAACCACAACAATAAGCAAAATCCTGAGAAGTAAAATTCTCAGGATTTTTATTCTTTATAGCACAATAGTTTATCCCAACAGCACCATAACTCTTTTGATAGTTTCTCTAACTATTATAGAGGTTAGGGAGCTGTCTTTTCACTTTCTCTTGATGCTAAAATTTGTCAAAAACAAAGGTAATTAGAAGCTATTCCTTTTTCCCTTTCGCGATAAAGAGAGCAGATAGGGCTAGACTTACGCCTGCTAGGAAGAGAGCTGTGTCAGATTTGCTTTCACCTGTTGCCGGAAGCTCCTTCTGATCATCATGTTTAACTTCTTGAGTCTTAGTATCAGCGAGTGAACTTAAGTTCAATTTGTACTCTGGTTTTTCAACTGTCGGTGCTGGTTGATCTCCGGCTGTACCAAGCGGACCTGTGTACTCTGGTACTTCATGTACTGCTGCTTCTACCGCGTTCACACCACCTGTAAACTCTAGTTTCTCAACTGTCGGTGCTGGTTGATCTCCGGCTGTACCAAGCGGACCTGTGTACTCTGGTACTTCATGTACTGCTGCTTCTACCGCGTTCACACCACCTGTAAACTCTAGTTTCTCAACTATCGGTGCTGGTTGATCTCCGGCTGTTCCAAGTAGACCTGTGTACTCTGGCACTTCATGTACTGCTGCCTCAGCCGCATTAACACCACCTGTAAACTCTAATTTCTCAACTATCGGTGCCGGCTGATCTCCTGCTGTACTAAGTGGGCCTGTGTACTCTGGTACTTCATGTACCAAGGCCTCAACTGCATTGACACCACCCGTGAATTCAGGAACCTCCAGAACTGGTGGTTGCTCTTCACCCTTGCTTGATTGAACCGATTCTTCCGTCAATTCTTGATAGAAGCTCGCCAATTCATAAAACTCAGCCTTGCCGCCTTCCCAGATTAATTTGACGTCTAGAAGAGAGCCACCATTTCGGATAGCGAAGGTTTGGAGACTAGATGTAATGGCACCGAGGTCTGTCCAACTGTCTTGACCATCCTTGAGTGTTCTAGCAAGAACACGTGCTTTCGCTCCTTCAGGAAGACTGGAAACAAGACGAAGGTGGTTGGCATTGGTTGGCTCAGATAAGTGATACACCAATTCGCCCTTGTCTTTTTCAGACTTATAGCTGGTCAAGACTTTGCCGTCTACAAGATTATTGTAAAGATTACCTTGGCTTTCTCCACCGTTTCCTTCTACTGTTGGATCATTGATTGGTTTGACAAATTCACCATCATTGATGACCAATTCTGTAAAGCCTACAAAACGAGCATCATAGTCTGCAGTATAGAGAACACGGAGATAGTTGGCTTTGACTGGTGTCGTCAATTCACCTTCGATGTAGCGATTTCCTGGCATCTTAGAATCATGTGTCCAACCATCTGTCAGAGAATCATCGTGTTGGCTATTGGCTACACCATCTCCTACTGTCACGACATCTGTCCAAGTTTTACCATCTTGGCTGACTTGGATCTTGCCATCACGAAGGTAGTTTTGAGTTCCGTCTTGGATGTAGGCTCTAATCTTCTTGATGGTACGTTCGCTACCAAGTTTCAAGGTTACGTGACCATCTTTATGGGCGTAGTCTGAAAACTCAACGAAGTTGTTGTAAACACCGTCAAATAGTTGATCTAGGTTGTTCAGTTTACGAACATCATTGCTGCCGTATGTTGGATGAATGCCCATAGTTGTAGATTCTAGTTTGGTTGGTTGTACTTCTTTGGTTGTCACAAGGAGAGAAGTGGCTGTCACAGCTTGTTCCTGATCCGTTTTGTTGACCAGACGAACATAACGTACCAAGTGGGTTGCGACAGATTTGTCTGTCAACTGGCTGGCCGGCGTCCATTCTTGCGCATTTGCAGAATACTCTAGGCTAAGAGCAGGGTTGGCTTGCCCTTGGAGCTGGATGCTCTTGACCTGATGGATACGGTCAAGCTTCATACCTATATAGCTATGAGCAGGGAGTTTGGTTCCAGCTGGAATTTGAAGCTCGTAACGTCCTAAACTATCCACTACCGGCGTTTCCTTCAAGGAGTCCACGTTGGTGTCCGTTAACTCACTGTTTCCAGAGCGTGTCTCAACAGAGAAGTCCTGAATACGCCACCAGAGGTCGAGTGCCTTGGTATTGCGTACTCGGATGTAACGAGCATTGATCGCTCTGGTCACTTCCTTGGTTTGCTCACCTGACAAGCGATCCAACTCTTGCCATGCAGTTCCATCTGTAGAGTACTCAAGTACACCTGCGGCAAGTTTATCACCCGTTCCTTGGCGAAGACGAACTTTAGTGACTGACTTGACTTCACCGAGGTCAAGTTGTGCCCAGGCATCTACTGGAGTGGTATTGCTACCGTCAGCATTTGCCATCATGGCTTCTGTATTGTCCTTGCCATCAGTGATTTGACGAGCTGTCGTACTTTGTTTGTAAACTAAGTTTGAGCTAAGACTAACTGTTGCTTGTTGGCTACGTGCTTTTTCAACTGGACGGTTAACTGCAATTTCCTGAACTGCAAACCAGGTGTTCTCGCGATTCTCTGTCGCAATCATGCGAACTGCCTTGGCCTTGATAGTGAGATTTTCAAACTTAAGAAGGGATTCATTTCCGACATAGCTTGGCTCTTTCAAGGTTACCCAGTTATCATTTTCATCTAGATACTGTACTTCTGCCTTACTAAAGGTATCACGTGGATTTGCCTGAGTTCCCATAGCAAAGGTCAAGGTTTGAATCGCTACTGGTTTGTTGAACTTCATACCAATATAATCACCTGTCTTGATACTATTTGGTGATTTAATAATCGCATGAGTTGCCAAATCGCCGTCTGTCACTTCTGCCAAGCCACCCTCTACACCTGTTCGATTGGTGATAAAGGTACTGATGATTTGATCTGGGTGCAAGACTTTTTGAACTTCAGATGCTAGAACTTCTTTCAAGGATAGGATAAATGGACGAATATGTTGAACACCCAATTCAGCCTTTTCCATATGGTCTACATAATGGAAGGTGTGAGTTTGAGACTGTTCGTACAATTTCAAACCTTTATAGTAGCTATCCCAGAGTTTGGCTGCATCGTTTGTGGCCATGGCTTCAGTTCCTGTAAGGAAGGCATCGAGGGCATTCATTTGGTCGATTGCATTATCCAACCAATAGTGGATTTGGGCAACCATTTTTTTATCGCCTGATGCTTTATAGAGTTCGGCTGCTTCTTTAATCTTGGCAAATTCTGCACGCAAGGCTGCACGTTCAGCAGTCACATCCTGACCTGCTTTGAGTTTGGTCATGAAGTCTGTTAATTTTGGAGCCAAGTCTACAGATTCTTCTAGCTTGACGACACGATTATCCATGTTTTGGTTGATCATGTGCTTACCAAGTTCGCGGAAGGCTGCTGATACCTTGCTATCTTCAAAATGACCATTTTCTACAAAGTTGAAGGCAATATCATTGATTTTCTTAGCTTCTTCTTCTGATTTCCACTGTTTCCATGAGTATTGAGCTCCTGAAAAGAGGGCAATCTTAGACGGTTCAGACTGTTGCATTGGGTTTAACATGATACCAGATAGCAAGCTTGGATCCACATTTGGATGAAGGAATTTTTCACCACCACCTAGAATCAAGTGTTGTTTAGAGTTATCTGTTACAGGCCAGTTAATCCAAAGCGAAACTGGGCGATAGGTCTTGCCACCTGCGGATAGATTGTTCTTGAGAGTTGAAAGGAAGCTTTCAGAGACTTCACCCCAAATCTTACCTCCCGTCAAGGTCATGGATGTTGAACTTGGGAGATTTTCATTGAGGGATTTCAACTCATCCTCACGTCCATTACCCCAATACTGGCCAGGAACAAAGATCATTTCTTTACGAAGACCGCTGTAAGTTCCCTGCATTTCAGTCAACCACTTGGTCATATCTTGCATCAAGCGGTTGTAGCTATTGTAGCCTCCGACTGGGCTTGGAGCATCATCTGCAAGGATACCAAATTCGCGGACACCCACTTTCATCAACTGGGTAAATTTAGCCTTGATGGTTGCCAAATCTTCTTGGTAATGCGCTTCATTGCCAAAGCGGATGCGGTTGTTCATGAATGGATGGATAGTCCAGACATAGCGTGTTTTACTTTGATTTCCGACACGAGCAAGTTCACGAATTTCAGCTAGTTTTTCTTCTGGATAGAGTTCACGCCATTTCTTGTTGTGGTATGGATCATCTTTTGGTGCAAAGAAGTATTGGTTCAATTTCAAATCGCCACCATAACGCATGAGCTCTGCACGATCGGCATTCGACCATGGATTTCCATAGTAACCTTCTATGAAACCACGGTTCTTGAGCTCTGCGTAATCTTCCACCGTCACATTGCGAAGAACTGGAACTTGACTTTCCTTGAGCATATGTTTCAAGGTTGTCAAACCATAGAAGACTGCATCAGTGTCTTTTCCGACGATGGAAATCGAATTATCCTTGATGCTCAAGACATAGGCGTCAATCTTGTCAAAGAGACCTGATGAAACCTTAGACAAGTTTTGTTCTGCTTGTGAACCTTGTCCATGCACTCCAAGATAGATATTGGTTGCGCCAGCGATTGCTGCCTTACCAGTTGTATAAGATACTTGATTGTCCTGCAAGACACTCTTCAAGCGATTACGAGTATAGATATCGAGTTGATCGCCCATAACCAGATTGACTTGCTTACGAAGGGCTGTGACTCCTTCTCCATAAGTCACTTTTTGTGGAGTTGGGAAGACCTTGTACTCTTTCTTGAGATAGTCTGAGCTCTTGCTGGCAGCTGCAATGCTGTCTTCGCTAGCTGGTTTACTTGCTGTGAATTGATCTGCCAACTCAACTGTCCCATCACCTGTTTGCTCTACCTTTGGTTTTTCAGGAGTAGTTGGTTTTTCTGGTTGACTTGGTGCAGGCGTTTCTTGCTCTTCTTTGACAGGTTTCAATAGATGAACTTCAGCTGCACTTGCAAAGCCACCAACGCCTTCCAATACTTTCAACTCAATCTTGTTGGTATCTACCGCCGCAAAGTTGACTGTTTTTTCTTGGGCGTTGTTGTCCCAGCTTCCTTCTGAAACCTTGACCATTTGACCATCTTTTTGTGCGTAGATTTCGTAGCGCGTCACGACACCATTTCCACCACCTGGGCGTGGGAGATAAGTCAAGCCATTGACTTTTTCTGCTTCTTTCAAGGTCATAGTAAGAGTGTATGGCGCACGGTCACCAGTCCATTTAGAATGCCAGAATGTATTTGGATCATTGTCAAATGCCCTTTCAACAGCTCCTTCAGTCGCTGTTCCTGGAAGTTGCTGACTGCTTGCGGTTGCTGTAATCTTATCATTTGAAATCAAACGAGGATTTACAAATGGTTTGTCTGACAACTCTGCGCTATGCAAGATTCCTTTGAATCCACCGATACTTTCAAGCGGTAGTACCAAGCTATTGTGGGCAAAGCGAGGGTGGGCTGGATTTGCAATACGCTCGATCTTTTCACCATCCACATAGACTTCGGTTGACTGTGGTTTGGTCACAATAGAGATTTGATAGCGTTTGTTCTTTTCAAGTTTTTTATTGAATTGGATATGGAACTGTTCAAATTGATAAGCAAGGTAGCCATCTTTATCAGCTAGATAGATACGGTTGTCCCCACTTGTTGAGAAGGTTTGTTCTCCGTCTCCAGTGACAGTTACATCAAACTTCAAGACGTGACTTGGACCAACATCACCTGCTAAGCCTTCGATACTGCTGTCTTTCTCAAAAGCCAATCCATTTTCTGTTGCGGTTACTTTCTTCGTTGCATATTCTTTCACCTTGTCTGGAGTGATGTTGAATAGTTCTTCTGAAGCAATTGCTTTTTCAGGATTAGACTGTGGCGCATAAGGGCTGGTTGGCAATGTGCGTTCTGCAAAGGTCGCAGCTGCACGGTCAGATCCCCAGGTGCGTTCTGCAGTGGTTTGCATGCTCTTGAAGAAGCGTTTAAAGATGTCATAAGAGGTCAAACCTGTCTCATGAAGGTCGATATTGTCATTCCAAACTGCGTGCCCACCACCAAGGATACTTGGATGAGAAGCTGGTAGAAGTGGACCGCCACCTGTTCTAAAATCATTCGGTGTCCAGCTATTGTACTGACGTTCGTAGTTTGCATAGTCCCCGTAGGCTGCTTGACTATTGCTTCCACTTGGCACACTATAGGTCGGTACATCCGTGATGTTGATAATTTTAGCTCCCTGAGCAATGGCTTCATTTGGTCGTTGCCAGCCAATGCTCCAAATATCAACCTCTACTCCGTTCCAATCAACAGGAGTGTTCCCACGTTTCGCACTGAGTGAGCCCCAGATACGAGGGGTATAGCCTTTTCCTTTAATGTATTTGATAAGGTCATTGACATAGCGACGATAGCTTTCTCTGCTGCCATAGTATTCATCCGTTCCGATATGAACAGTGGACACGCCATGAAGCGGTGCATCTGGACCATCGAGGAGTTTGTCATAAACAGATTTGACAAAAGCCAGCGTTTCATCGTATTTATTGTCTAGGTCGAGCATGGCTACGCGCTCAACATTGTGCTTGCCTGCATAATCGCTCAAACTACCTTGATACATGAGGTCTGGGCGAACTTTGACAAATGATAGTGCATGACCTGGTGTGTCAATTTCTGGCACTAGGTTGATATGCAAGGCCTTGGCAAGTTTAATCAGATTTTGCATTTCTTCCTTGGTATAATGCTCATCTGATGTCAATTTTTGGCCATTCTTACCGACAATGTCTGTCTCCACACGGAAACCAGTCTTGGCATGTTCAAGGACATACTTGAGTTCTTCCTCTTTAGAAAGATTCTTTCCTGCCAAGTGTTCCTTGAGAAAGATATAGTTATCATTAAGGTGCAACTGCAAGTCGTTCATCTTGTAGTAAGCCATGTTGAGCATGATGTCTACAAGGGTGTCGTAAGGGATAAATTTACGACCTGTATCTAGCATAAAGCCACGGTGGCTGAAACTTGGGAAATCACGAATTTCGCCATTTTGTAGGTCTGTTTCTCCCATTTGAAGAAGAGTCCGAGTGGCGTAAAAGGCTCCTGTGTTTGTGGCAGCTTCGATGGTAATCACATTATTTTGGATAGTGATGCCGTACCCTTCCTTACCGTAACCCTTGTTTTCAACCTTTTTAAATTCGATTCGTTTTTGAGCTTGCTTGTCACCTGTTGCTAGTTCCAATCCACGGCTGGCAAGGTCTGACTGGTAGAAGGTTGCTGCCTGATCAAAGCCTGAATTTCCTGTCGCAAGAACTGTATCTGAAGTGATAGAAGATTGGCCTTCTTTCCCATACCATTGTTGAACAGCTGGTGCTACTTTTGGTTTGACACCCACACCTTCGTCCTGATGTAGGCCCTTGATGACTACTTCAAATTCCTTAGTGAAAGTATGACTGTCTCTGATTTGTTGGACCATGACCTTGACGCGTTGATCTGTCAAAGGCTTATAGATGTGATTTTGAAGGTCAATCACACCTTGCTTGTTGCTTCCGATAAGGCTAACTTTCCCTGGTAAAGTTGGTAAGACAAGAGACTGTCCGTCTTCTGCTACTGTTAGTTCGGTTACTTGGCGGATGTCCGTTACCTTACTATGGTCCGGAACGTTAGAATAAGCTCGAATTTCTTGGATTCCAACGTTTCTCCAGTTCATTGTTCCCGCTTGGTAATCATTGACCTCCAATTTGAGATACTTAGCTTTGATACTTTCAGCTAGATCTACTTTCTCATCTAAAACAGGTTCTCCTGTTTTGGTATGAGCGAGTTTCCATTGTTTTTCTCCATTAGCCCCCACATCTTCCTGACCTGCGTAGTAGAGACTCCAAGATTTGATATTTGGGTCATTTTGCCCATTACGAAGACGACGATCCCAGTCAATTTCCACATGCTTGATAAGGGTAGTTTTTGGAAGAGTTAATTCAAAAGTTGGTTTTACTGCATCTCTATCTGTAGCCCAACGGGTATTGTCATCTCCATCGATAGCCTTATCTGCAGTAAAGTTGGTCCCAGTCTCATGGTTGCTTGCCTGAGCAGTAGCACCCTCGAGATGGTTGACATCTTCTCTATCTTCGATTGTCTTTTCAGCTGGTTTTACTGCTGGTGTAGTGGTTTCCGCAGGTTGTTTGTCTGCCTTTGGTGTTTCAACCGGTTTCGGCGTTTCTGTTGGCTTGGGAGTTGCAGGATTTGTCTCTGGTTTTGCCTCTTCACTTGCTGCAGGATTGGTTCCCTCATCAGTCGATGGAGTTTCTTCATGACTTGCTTCTGTTGCAGCTTCTGCATCTGCTTTTTCAAGCGCAGCGGCTAAATCATCTGGTAGCTTATCCAGGGCTTGAACATGAGTGATACTTCCCTCTGTCTCTGAAGGCGCTGCTGTTTCTGCTGCCTGAACCATATTGGCTCCAAAGATACTAGCACCAATCATAACTGAGGCTGCACCAATTGCAAATTTGCGGATACTATAATGACAGCGTTTCTCAAAAAAGTGTTTGTCCATATTTCTCCTATTTCCTTTCATCCGCCTACGCTAGTAAGCGTTATCATTTCTCCTTTTAAAAAGGAGAGAACCAAGAGGTCCTCTCCAGGTGTTTGATTCATTTTCCGACTCTGACTCCCCTAGAAGTCCAAGTCACTTATCCAAACAATGTAGTTGTGGAATAAATAAATATCTATTCTTTTTTACTGTTAATAGCAAAGAGGGCGGCTGACAATGCTAGGCTGATTCCTGCTAGGAAGAGGGCTGTATCAGACTGGGCTTCTCCTGTTTCTGGGAGTGTCTTCTTGCTTTCTTCATTTTTCAGAGTATCTTTGATTTCTGATGTCTTTGTATCAGCTAGCGGAGCTGGTGTCAACTTATACTCTGGTTTCTCAACAGTTGGTGCTGGTTCATCACCTGCTGTACCTAGCGGGCCTGTGTACTCTGGTTTTTCATGTACAGCTGGCTCAACTCCATTGACGCCACCGGTGTATTCTGGAACTTCACTTACCAAAGCTTCAACCGCATTAACGCCGCCCTTGAACTCAGGGACTTTATGAGCAGCTGCTTCTGCCGCATTAACACCGCCTTTGAACTCTGGTACTTCATGTACAGCTGCTTCTGCTGCATTGACTCCTCCCTTGAACTCTGGTAGGTCATGAGCAGCTGCTTCTGCCGCATTAACACCGCCTTTGAATTCTGGTACTTCAAGAACTGGTGGTTGCTCTTCACCCTTACTGCTTGTCGGAGCATCAGGTTTCGGAGCGGAATCTTTTAATTGATTGAGATAATCTGCAAAGTATTTCACCATTCTTTCCGTCAAGAGATGGTTATCCGTCGCATATTTCATGCTTGCCTGAACACTAGCTACTTCCTCTTGATTTTCTTTATCTGTCAATTTTTGAGCCTTAGCTAAAGCTGCTTCATATCCTGACAAGTCAAGCGGTGTTTCTGCTACCTGCGGACGAGTAAAGATAAGTTCCGCTGCAGATTGGTATTTATCTCCACCGTCTCCGTATGTTTTGGTACCCGTAAGGACAATTTTCTTAGCCTTGATTGTCTTGCCAAAGTTAATGTCTTTGGGCTTATTATTATCAGGCCAGTCCGTCGCAGTGAAAGTGTGCTCCTTGCCAGACTCATCTGTGACAACCAGTTTTACATCACGCAAGTTACCATTTGAACCTGAACCACGTGGAACATAGCGAAGTCCTGTGATTTCAGTTGGCTCTTTCAAGACCATGATTGCAGGCTTGCCTACATCTCCACCATTCCAAGATGTATGCCATAGACTAGACACATTGCCATCAAAGGCATTCTCAAGACCTTCACCTGGTTGAGCTGGCGCATCCAAACTTTCAAAGTCTTCTGCTACCAAGGCTGTTTTCTTCTGAACCAAAGCATTCTTCAAGGCTTCAATCTTGGCAATCTCTGCACGCGCTTCTTCCACGCTAATGTCATCATCTGCCTGACTGAGGTTAAAGACCGCCTCTTTCAAAGCATCCATAGACTCTTTCGTATAGTTGGTCATGGCAACCGTTGGCAAGTAGTTCTTCAGAGCATTTTCTGTCAACATCTTACCTGTTAGCGTAATTTCCTCGATGTGAAGATTATCCATCATGAAGTCATTGTAACCACGGAAGTTGGCATTTCCACCAGCATCTCCATGAGTATTGCTTGCGTTTCCAGTTGAGTAGATACCTACCCAAGTATCGCCTGTTTCTGCACCAGTCACAAGGAAGGTTGCTTTCTTGGCTTTCTTAGAATCCGTCCAAGTATTTGGCAATTCATGCATTTCCAAGTTGCTAGCTTGACTACCACGACGACCTGACTGGAATTCTCCCTTACCGACTACAAAGGCATAGGTATTGTCTGATCCTGCTTCGTATTCAAAGGTTACACGATAAGTCTTACCAGCTTCAAAGCGGAAGTTTTGCGGAATAGTTTGGTAAACCAAGTTACGACGGCTCACTAGTCCATTTGTCTTCAATGACCAATTTCCTTCAATAACATCATCGACTTTCTTACCGTTCCAACCACGCTGTGTATATGGATCGTGTTTTTCAGACAAGTGAGTGCGGTTGTCTTCAACACCTTCGACACCACCCACTACGAATGGGAAGATCCCCTGAGCAACATTTTCAAAGTCTTGTTTAAATGTTCCTTTACCTGTATCATGCTTATCTCCGTACATGCTTGAATTATTTTCAAAGGTACGAATTTCATCAAAGTAAGTTGCTTCATCACCAGCTTCACGACTCAATGTCAAAGTAACATTTGATACGTCCGATCCTGTTGTAAAGAAGGCGTACATGTTTTGGAAGTAACTTGTATCGTCAACTGTAGCATTGTCACGGCGATTGTTATGAGCGTATGCTTTGATATAGTTGAGAGCGAGTGACTTATTGGTATAAGTAGTCACTTCTTTCTCGCCAGTATTCACAGTGATGCTCGCCTTGGCATTACTACGGTTATCGACACCCACATAAACGGCATACTTAGTATTTGGTTTCAAACCAGTTAATTTCTGAGTGAGACTAACTTTTTCTTTGTTTCCTTGAATACGAAGCATTTCATTTGCGCCTTGTGATTTGACAATTTCCGCCTTAGAAGCATCGCCAGAAATGGTCCAGTGTTTCAAGGTACCGCTATTAAATCCTTGGTCATAGATATGCATGCCTTCACTCCATGACATTTCAGGATTGGTTTGTTTCGAACGGTAGAGAACGTATGGTTGATTTGCTAGTAGGTCTAGGGTAATCTTGCCATCTTTTACAGTTAGTTCTTGCTCTTCTGTTTTACCTTGGTCAGTTAGCTTGTAAAGGTAAACCTTGCTATTTGCCCAATCACTCGGAAGGGTCCAAGTTGTTGCACCAGCCTGCGTATTGAAGTAGTACATTTTTTCCTTATCAGTAGGAAGTTTCTTACCATTTGCATCCCAGTTCCAAGGAGTCAAGTAAGCTGAACCATCTTGGATAACACGTCCGTTGAGAGTTACTGTACGTTCACGGTATTGTGGGCTATTGACATCATTTGACTTACGAATTACAACTACTTTATTATTGTCAGCATCTACCAATTCCACTCGCATTTCTGGAGTCCATTTATAGGTGCTACCGTTATCGGTCATAGTAACTGGTGTACCATTTTCCCATTTACTTACAGTGAAGTGTTGGAAGTACTTAGTCATGACGTCATGGGCAAACAAGTTGGTTACATAGCCATTGTAATCACTTCGTCCTTGCCAGCCTTCAAAGTCTTTCATGCTGTAGCCACCTAGAAGTGGGTAATCTGCTGCACCACCGTAACTTCTGTAGTCCCCTACCCAAGCATCTTTTTGATGGTTACGAATAAAGCGCGTGATGGCACTGTTGATACCTTTATTGGTGTAGCCACCATAGGTCAAGTCAGCTGCCCAGTGATGGAAGGTAGAGTCGTACTCACCACCGTGTCCCCACTCAATCGCAAAGCGCCAACCTTGTTTATTGATTTCTTTTGCAAGAACGTGGGTAGCCCAGGCACCGTTATCACCTGATTGACCATTGCCCCAAACGTCCACATAGATAAAGTCGAGACCTTCACCAAGTTTATTCTTCAAATCTTCCCAACGTGCCAAACGACCATGTGCCAAGTCATAAGCCGCATCAATGTTGATTCCTTGGTCTAGCCAGTTCCAGCCATAGCTATAGCTACCATCTGGATTCTTACGAAGAATTTTTTCATTGAAGTACTTAGACTCAGGATATGTTTCAGAAGCGTTAACGTGGATACCTAGATGAGCACCATATTTCTTAGCCTTCTCAATTAGGGTCTTGAAGTCTTCGACACCACCGATACGCTTACCAATATCAGCATAGTTCAAGTGACCAGAGTCATGGCCTTCGCTACCATATCCTTTAAGGAGAACACCCTGTCCTAGACCATCTGTGTGAAGATTGATCTTCTTGATACCATCCAGAGTCATGAGGAATGGGTTTTGTGCTTGTGAGCCAAAGTTCATCGCAATACGGTAAGCAGTGATATCCTTGACTTTTTCCCAACCTTGAGGGTTGTTCATGATGCTACGATAAGCAATGGCTCCATCCTGCCAATCGACTTTCTTATCCGCATTGGCATCTTCAGTGATAACAACCTTGGCACTTGGAAGTTCCTTGGTGTATTCTGGAAAGACAATGCCCTTATAAGCTTTTTCCCATTGCCATTCAGAACTATGAATTCCAACATAGTTGGCATTTCCGACTGTTTCTTTATAGGCTGTCAAACGGGTCCAATCATACGAACCACCACCATAGCTGTTTTGAGAGTTGCTCCAAACACCTGCAGCAAGCTTATCTGTAGAAACAAAGCCATACATGTAACCCTTAGCCAAGTCTTTCATTGGATTGGTTACATCGATATGATCATCTCCGCTGACATGCGTATTGTTTGACATGGTTGCCCCATCAAACTTAGCCCCAGCTTGATCACTTGAAACAGAGACTAAAGCATTACCAAGGAAACTAATAGAAGAAAGCAGTTTTCTTTCGTCATCAATCTTTTGACCAGGAGTGACTTGATTGTGGTTGACAATCTTGGTCACATCAAAGTGCAACTGATTATCAACAACTTGTAGACGGACCGTCATTTCTGCATTGATAAGATTAGCATCATCGCGAAGCTTCATCAAGTACTCTGCAGTTGTCTCATTGATTTTTTTGTAAGTAACTTCAGGTGTGACTTCGTGTTTGTTGATAAATACTTTATTGAATTGTTGAACTTGTCCTGGCAAGGTATGCCCGTTCAAACTGTATTCTTTAATACGTGGGAAGGTTTGGTCAATCACTGCTTTGAGGACCTTAGACTGAATAGTGTCATAAGTCACCTTGCTATCATCAACTTCAGGACCTGTTTCTTTTTCAGCAGGAGTATCCTCTGTTTTTACCCCCTCTTGGTTATCTGTTTTAACGCTAACAACTGTTCGCTCATCGCCATAGGAGCCTGACTTGAGAAGAATCTTCTTCTCATTTTTAAGATGGTCATTGACCGCAGCTGGTAGAGTAACTGTGTCAAAGAGATTGACATCGTTATTGCTGGCATTTAGCTGACCGTCTGACTTGAGAGTGATAGAGAGACGGTTTGTTGATCCTGTTTCAGGGGCAGCAACACGACTACCTCTATACCAAGTGCTAGTTGTTGGAGATTTATACTCCCAGAACCAACCATCCTTGTCATAACCGACAAAAACATTATTATTGGTATCTTTAAATTTCAGGAAGACACCAAAGCGTGATTTGCCCTTTTCAGAATCTTCTTTGAAGGTTAAATCAACAGTTGCATTTCCATTGGCATCAACGGTCAAGCCCTTCTTTTCAAATAGGGCTGGTTTGCCTGCGTTATCATTTTGAGCAGTTGAGGATAGTTGGTTGTAGCGGACACCTTTTTCTTCTCGGACAGTGACTGTTCCCTGTTGTTCTTTTTTCTCTACCGTTTGCCATTCAGCTGTCACTTTCTCAGGTGTTTCAGGTTTAGCAGCTGGTTTGTCCTCTTTTGGTTTCTCTTCAGCTGGTTTTTCTTTCTCTTCCAAGTCTGCTGGTTTGACACTTGAAATTCCCTTCATGTGATCTTGGATCCATTTCAATTGAGCAGGTGAGAAGAGAATACCACCACTACGTTGGCCAACAACTCCATTTTGATGAACACCGACGAGTTTTCCTTCTGTATCAAAGATACCACCGCCACTAGCACCTGGTTTTCCTCCTTGATAACCGATTCCTTGGACACCTTCTCCATATGGTTCTGCAAAATCAACTGTAGTGTTGACAATCGGAGCCAATTCCCCTTCTGGATAACCAAAGACATGAAGTTTATCTCCGATTTTCTTAACTACTGGCTTTTTGGTTACTTCAACAGGCGTATTTTCGAGAACTGTGCGTAATCTCACAAGGGCTAAATCATTCTTGTAGCCTTTTAGGAAACCTTCACGATCCCAATGAATAATGTCTTTTTTACTAAATTTAACATCTGGTAGTCCTGGATAGGAAATGCTATAGATATCTCCATCACCATTATCATTGTCAACGACCTTGCGATTATTGCCATCTGGAACGTCTTTTATAAAGTTATGTGAAACAGTTAAAACAAGATTTTCTCCAATGACAATCCCACTACCTTCACCTGATGGTGTCTTGATTTTGACAGTTGCTCCGTAGTTTAATTCACCATTCTTGGTTTTAGCTACATCTTCTGGAACGAGATTCTCAGTATCTTTAGCTAATTGATCCTTGTCAACTTCTTTCCCTTTATCTTCAGCCTTATCTAATTTGCCCTCTAAGCCTTCTGGTAACTTATCTGAACCAGCTGATTTTTCTTTTTCAAGTGCTAATAGTTCTTCTTCTGTCTTAGGTCCATCCGTAACTTCTGGAGACCCTTGGTCTTCTCCCGCCTTAGGCGCTTCAAAATCACGCCCATCATTCTCTTTTGCTGTTGCAAGAGCAGTAGCTAAATCCGCTGGTAAATTCGCTGTGGAGCCAGACTGCACGCTATCTGCAAGAACCGGACTTGTCCCAAAGAATGCAGCTCCAATCATAACCGAAGCAACACCTAATGAAAATTTCCGAATGCTATATTTACAACGTTTTTCAAATAATCCTTTAGTCATAAATTCCTAAATCCTTTCATTTTTGAGTAAGCGTTTACATTTCCTTTTTAAAAAATACTCCTTCCTCTGAAAGTGCAATGCTTAACCCTGATAAATAAAAAATAATTATGCTTTTAATATAACAAATAATAGCTAAGAAAGCAATAGGAAACAAGTAAAATTAAGGAAAATTTTCTCTATTCCGACAAAAAGAGGCTCCAAATTTTGAATCTTTCCTTACAAATGTAAAAAAGGATTCAGCATTCAAGAGAAATACTAAATCCTTTCGTATATTTTGCAACAGTTATTTCACATGTTTTGCAAGATCTTCTTGAACCTTTTTATTCGACTCTTCTTTTTCTTTCAACCATTTTTCTTGAGCTTTTTGATATTCTTCTGCTGTCACTGGTTTATCTTGTAGATCTAGATATTTATACAAGAGGGCTTCGCTTGTACCCTTGTTACCAGAGTATGCAAACGGAAGCGTAAATGGTACCATCTTAGACAACATTGGACGACCAGTTTTAGAAGTTGTTGGGATGATCAAGGCACTGTCGGTCAACCAAGCTTGGGCAGCAGCATATTTCTCATAACGTTTTGAAACGTCACTCACTTCTTCCTCGGCTTCTACAACCATTTTTTCGTAGTCTTCCAAACCAACTTGCTTAGCTGCAGCGTTGTTTGTTCCAGAGTCAAATCCTAGGTAAGTCTTTGTATTTTCTCCGACAGATGGCTTGATGATATCAAGGTAAGTAGATGGGTCTGCAAAGTCTGGAGTCCATCCCACGTTATCTGAGATATCCCAGTCTTCTCCAGCTGCAGTTTCAGCAAAGTAAGTGATATTCAAGACATCATCTTTTTGAAGTTGTTGGATATCGACAACGACGTTCTCTGACCCTAGAGTAGCTTCAAGCGATTGTTTGAAGGATTGAACACGTTGGACTTTCGTCGTGTTTGTTTGGTCTACTGGCATATCCAAGTGGATTGGGAATTTCACACCTTCTGCTTGAAGAGCTGTCTTAGCTTTGGCAAATTCTGCTTTGGCCTTATCTGCGTTATAGAGTCCATCTTGGGCATCAGCTAAATTTACATCCTTCCACTCGTCTCCATAAGTCACCAATTTTTCTTTGACCAACTCACCAAAGTTTTTGCCATCTGCTTGAACAAATGTAGGTGGGACAAACAAGTTACGAAGCAGTTTAGTCGCACCACTTGCACCGTTTACTTGAGAGGCATAGGCAGTTCTATCAAAACCAAAAGCAAGAGCTTGACGGAAATCTTTGTTTAGAAGAGCTTTCTTGGTTGATGTTTTTTCTTCATCCGTTGTCTTAGAAGTATACTTATAAGACTGGCGATCAATATTCGTACCTACTAAATAAGTAGTCGAATCCTGTTGGGTATAAACGATGTTATCTTTAAATGATTTCTCAATCTCTGGGTAGCTCGCGCTTGTTGGGAAGAGACGTGCCATAGTAAAGCTTCCATCCTTGAAGGCTTCAGCCGGTTTGTTGGTATCTTGACCATCCCAGAATGATAATTTAACCTTATCGATATGGACATTGTCCTTATCCCAGTAGTTAGGATTTTTCGCAAATTCAACAGAAGATTTGGCTACAATCGATTTGAGCAAGAATGGCCCATTGTATAGGATGCTACTTGGATCTGTTCCTTTAGCGAAATCATCCCCTTTTGAGTTCAAAAACTCTTCGTTAACTGGAGCCATTACCCCCATTGTTGTCTTAGAATTCCAGAAGCTTTCTGGTTTGTTCAAAGTGTACTGAACTGTCTGATCATCCAGAGCCTTAATTCCTACTTGTGAGAAATCTTTGATTTCCCCTTTTACATAGGCGTCCAATCCTTTGATCGATTCTTGGACAAGGTAAAGACCATCAGATTTTTTATCAGCAGCATATTTAAGTCCTGTTACAAAGTCTTGAGCTTTGACTGCCGCGTATTCTTCACCTTCAGAAGTATACCATTTTGCATCCTTACGGATAGTATAAGTGTAAGTCAATCCATCCTTGGATACAGACCAATCCTCAGCCATAGACGGCACAAAGTTCCCGTAGCGATCATTTTCTAGCAAACCATCAACCACGTTACTGGTAATATCTGCTGTCGCAGCCTTACCAGTTGTCAAATAGTTTAGGTTGTCAGGATCCGTCTCATAAATGTATGAGAATGTCTTCTCACCTTTAGCGCTCGAACCTGATCCAGAACATGCAGCTAAAGTAGTCGCCACCAATAATGTCACGCCCGCAAGGGCAAATAGTCTTGAACTTTTCATCATTTTCTCCTTTAAAACTTTCTCTCCATTATAGACTCTTTTCAGAAAGATGTCAACAGAATTTTCAGAATTTTTGGGTTAGTTTGGTATATTCTGAAAAGACAAAAAAGAGAAGACAGTGATTGTCCTCTCCAGATGTTAGTTGACAAAGTGCCATATTATAAATCTAAAATAAATTATTTTAATTTAATATACTTCTGTGGTAATAAAACAATATTCAAAAATGGAAATTTTTTCAATATATAAGTTGCTAGTATGGATAAATACCAACCTAAGACAATCCCAACAACAACGTGAAGAAAAACTGAGTTTACTCCCACTTTCAACATTAGAATCCGAATCATGCTACAAATTGGTGCATGGAGAATATAGATACCTAAACTATCTTTCCCGTATTTAGTGAAATATAGGAAGGTTTTAGGGAAATTTTTCTCCATTTTAGGAAAAATCACAAAAGCAGCTAATACACAGACAATAAAAGCAATTCCCCACAAACCCGGATTACTATAGTTTACGTGTTCCTTCTTCGAATCAATTTCATAAAACAAGAACCAAGCGAACATATAAATAAAATCAAATAGCACAAAGAAAAGCAGAAACTTTTTCAAATTAATTTTATCAAAATGAACTTCACTCAATACACTGCCAAGAAAGAAACAAATACCCCACACTAATGTTCTTTGAATAATAAAAATGTCAGTTCGAATAAATAAGGTTAAACAATAAGCAAAAACACTTATTAAAAATAACATTCTACGATTTTTGATTAAAATAGATACTAATCCATAGATTATCAAAATAGACCAGAGTATATATAAATACCATGAAACCCCAAGAGGATCTTTATAGATATTTAGCAAATCAGATATGGTTGTAGGAACACGAACAGATGCCCCCGCAATTTTTTGAAGACCAAAGTGAATGATTGAATAGAAAATATATGGCAGACCAAAAACGATTGTCTTCTTTTTAGCATATTGCCAGAACTCCTTCAAATCCGACACAGGTTTGAAAAAGTATCCTGATAAGGCAAAAAATACTGGTATATGAAATATGTAGACTTGTGCTACCAACAATGATAGTATGTTGTTTGCCGTGGGAAATTTTTCCGATTGATACAGTCCAAGCAACACATGTCCTACTAAGACTAAAAATATGGAAAAGCCTTTTCCAAAATCTATCCAATTGATTCTACTTTTTGTCATATCCAAACTCTTTCTCCACAACTTCAAGAGCCCGTTCAATCACCACATGCATATCGTAATATTTATAATCTGCTAAACGCCCACAAAAGATAACTTTATCATTCTGCGCTGCTTCCTCTTGATACTTAGCAAACATAGCATTATTTTTCTCATCGTTAATCGGATAGTAGGGCTCGTCCCCACGCTTCCAGTCAGCTGGATATTCACGCGTGATAACTGTCTTTGGCTGCATTCCATATTCAAAATGTTTGTGTTCGATGATACGAGTATAAGGGATCTCACGCTCTGTATAGTTCACTACAGCATTCCCTTGATAATTTTCCTCATCCAAAATTTCATGCTCAAAGCGAAGGCTACGGTATTCTAACTCTCCGTGCTTGTAGTCAAAATACTGGTCGATCATTCCTGTGAAGACAACTTTTTCAGCTAATGCTTCTAACTCTTCACGGTGAGCAAAGAAATCAACACCAAGCTCAACTTCAACGCCTTTAAGCATGTTTTCGATAATGACATTGTAACCACCAATAGGAATTCCTTGGTAACGGTCGTTAAAATAGTTATTATCAAAGGTTAAACGAACTGGAAGACGTTTAATGATAAATGGAGGAAGTTCTGTTGCTGAGCGTCCCCATTGCTTTTCAGTATAACCCTTGATCAACTTTTCATAGATATCTGGACCAATCAACTTGATAGCCTGTTCTTCCAGATTTTTCGGCTCAACATCCTTCATATCAGCTGTCTGCTCAGCAATCTTATCTTTTACTTCCTGTGGAGTTTTTGTGCCCCACATAGCATAGAAGGTATTCATATTGAAAGGAAGATTATAAAGACTTCCTTTGTAGTTTGCGACAGGTGAGTTGATATAATTGTTAAACTCAGCGAATTGATTGACATAGTCCCAAACTTTTTTATTAGACGTATGGAAGATATGGGCACCATATTTATGGACATTGATCCCTTCCACATTCTCACAGTAGATGTTCCCACCGATGTGATCACGTTTATCAATCACTTTTATATTTTTACCACGCTTGGTTGCCTCATGAGCAAAAATAGCTCCAGACAAACCAGCTCCGACGATTAAATAGTCGTACATATTAAATCTCCTTTATTTTTTACTAAGCTGTTCTTTTAACTCTTTAAGTCGAACAACTTTAAATACTAGAATGCATACAAGATAAATGATTACTCCCAAAATAGCATAGACTACGACATTAAGTGTTGGACTGAAAGACAATGATGTTTTTAAGTAAAGTAGTATTGTATACATCAGACCTGAAGCCACAACAATCTTAAACATAGGTTTCAATATAGTAACTTCTTTTAAATAAATTCTTGTATAGAACAATTGCATTCCCCATACAAGAGCTTCTGTCAACACCGAGACAATGGCTGCCCCTATATAGCCAAACTTAGGGAGAAATAACAAATTCAAACCAACACTGAGAATCGCAGGTACAGTTGTTGAAATCATATATTCTTTATTCTTATTGTGTGGAATTAGCATTTGAAATCCCATAATATTGGTCCAACCGATAAAGAACATACGAAAAATCATTATTGCTATCGCATAGCGAGCATCCTGAAAATCTTTCCCAAGAAAAAATTGAACAAAATCGTCGTTTACAATTAGCATTCCTGCCATAATTGGAAAAATAACCAAATTATAAATTAAGAAGGATATCTCATGCATCTTATTAACAGCTTTATGATCTCCCGTCCCCAATAGACTAGATACTCTTGGCAACATAACGCTCCCTAGAGAGGTTACCAAAGTCAACAAAATACTAATTAACTTAAGCGCCTGATCATAAATCCCTACATCCTTTGTAGAAGCCAAGGCACCAAGCATTGTACGATCCAAAGTGACATACAAGGAAATCGCTATCTGAGGGAGGAATAATAAAAGAATTGGCTTTAAATGATATTTGGCATATTCTAAGTCAAAACGCGGTTTTCCAATAAATTCTCGAGCAGGCAACCACATACTTAATTGTCCCAACAACTCAAATATCGTCAAAAGAAAAACATAAAGGTAGAGGTCGGTCGATGATTTTACAAACAAAAATATTGAACCTACACCAACAAGTTTCACAGTGATATTTCTTACTGTAATTTTACGAAAATCTTCTAATCCCTGAAAAAGCCAGGAAATATCTAATCCTTTGGAAAACAGACTCAAACCCAATATATAGGCCACTGGATTTCTCATTGTCCCAACTCTCAGACATAAGAAAATGTATAAGAAAATTGATAACAATGTTGCACCGAATTGGAGCGTATATATCCCCCAGAAATTCTGTGGGATATTTCTTCTATTCGCCGAAATTTCCTTCGTTCCATAACTAGCAACTCCCAAAGTAGCTAATAAAATAAAATAAGTAACAATAGAATTAAAATACCCATATGTCCCTAAATCCTCTGAAGAAAATACCCGAGTAACATAGGGAGTTGTAATGATGGGTAATATAATGAGTAATAATTGATAGGAGAGGTTATAAGCGTAATTTTTTAGTACTTTCATATCAATCGGTCCCATTTATGATAGTTAGAATTTCTTCTTTAAGATTCGGATATTTCTCTAAATCAAATTTTCTAGAAAACTTATGACCTAAAGCTTTACCACGCTTCAATTGTTCTATATCATGTTCAGAATCAGTCCAGGTATGAGGATCTCCATCCCACCAATTAATATATCTTAGGTTGCCTTGAAAATCATCTGTTGAGTCGTAATGATAAAAATTATCAAAAGCATTAAATGTCGCTAGGGTGGTATGAATCACTAGTTCATCTGCTAAGTAACTATTCTTAAATGTCTCTTCGATAAATTCTTTTTGATGTAATATTATTTCCACTGATTTTTGATTTAATGAACACCAATTAGAACCATAGGAAACTATAATATTTTTTGTCCTATTTATACCAATAAATCTTTGAAAGGCTTTTTCTATTTTTCTATATGTAGTGAACAAAGCTTTTAATAGTTTATTTTTCGTATTTCTACGACTTATAACCTTAGTATTTAAATAATAATATTTAATTCTATCTTCTGCTTTAACTCTCTGAAATACCTCTTTAGGAGAAATATTAACAAAGCTATATTTTTTATGCTCGTCAAAAAACTGATAAATATTCTGAGCAGTATCCAAAGGTAAATCTACCCCTGATAACAAGTGATACATACTGTATTTACCATTTCTTGCAGCGGTTTCAAACAGTATCATTTCAGCTTCAACTTGAGAGTAATCTCCCCAATATACAGGAATCTCCTCTGTAAAAAACACTGGTGAGGTTTTAACCGCCCGGAGTATTTCTGACTTCTGCTCATTTTTAATATTAGACTTCTTATCAAACAGAATATAAATATCGTGTTTTTCATAATCTAATAATGATAACAAGAATTTTAACTGTTCTATTTTATTATGAGCAATGATTAAATAAGCTTGTTTCATTTCATTCTCCTTTGTAAAGTTAACGCAAATACCGGAATGGCAAATATTAATTTTGCTTTTCATTAATAATTTCTAATATTTTATTTTTCCATTCTGGGTAGCGTTCCAAATCAAATTTTCTTGAGAATAGATATCCATTTTCCTTAGATGATTTGATTTGATTTATATCTTCTTCTGAATACATCCATGTATATGGGCTTCCATCCCACCAATTTATATAACGAAGATTTCCTTGAAAATCATTGGGAGAATCATTAAAAGTTTTTTGTGAATATACAGTATGAAGTAGATTATTTTTATTTAAAATTGTTGGTATAAATAATTCATCATTGACAATAGTGTTTCTAAACACTTTTTCAATATAATCTTTTTCTTTTATAAGTACACCTACACTCTCATCATTTAACGAGCACCAATTTGATGCGTATTTTAATGTGAGATTATATTTTTTATAAAAATCAATTTTTAAAATTCTCTGTACTTTATTTTCTAATCTTCTATATATTTTCAATAAATTTTTAAATAATTTATTTTTTATATACATTGGATTTAATTTCGGAGCAAAAATTCTAAATGCTACTCGTTCATAAATTCTATTTTGATGATATATCTCTTCAGATACCATCGTTAAAAAGTTAAATTCTTTTTTGCTATCAAAAAAATTATATATTCTTTCTGCAGTATCTAAAGGTAAATCTACCCCTGATAACAAGTGATACATACTGTATTTACCATTTTTTGCAGCAGTTTCAAACAGTATCATTTCAGCTTCAACTTGAGAGTAATCTCCCCAATAAATTGGTATTTCCCTTGTGAAAAATATGTCTGATTTCGTCACTACTTGTCTCATTTCGTTTTTTTGTTCTTCAGTAATCTTTGCTTTTTTATCGAACAATATAAAAATATCATGTTTTTCATAATCTAATAGAGAAATCAAAAATTTTAATTGCTCAATTTTATTATGTGCTATTATTAGATATGCTTGTCTCATGAATTTCCCTTTCAAATAAGCAGAGGTATTAAATTCTTTCCCGATTATAGTAATGGGCTAGTAATACTAAACACTATTACAACACTTACATCCGAACAGCTATTTATAATTTAAAAAACTAATAGAGATACTTGATTCTTTAAACAGTCACCTTAATCTTAAATACATTTTAGATGATAGCATAAATATTGTATATTTTAATTTTAGTCTCCACGATATTTTTTTGTTTAATAACATGTTCTTAAAGTCAACTTTCAATAATTCTCGATCTTTCGAAAAATCTGTTAAACCAGAGTCAGCCTTTGCACCAATTACAACAAAGCCTCCTCGTAATTTTTTAGCTTGCAGAGATTGTTTTAATTCTATACTTTGAGTGTATTCTTTCTTTATAACTTCCTCGTTTTTCGAAACGGCATCAAAAAAATCATATCTTTTCTCAGTAAAAGTCGAACGGACAATACTACCTTCTCTACGGTAATAGTTATATGTTTCAAGTGGACTAATCACAATTTTATCCGCTAAGGCAAGGTGATCCGCTACCACATAAAAGTCTTCATAGATTTTTCCAACAGGAAATGGAATTTTTTCCAAGATACTTTTGTGATAAAGCTTAGCACAAGCAGAAACTGTCGCAATCTTATCGTCTAGCATTAGCTCAAGAGCCTTCTCTTTTGTAACAACACACAAATCCTTATAATCTGACTCCTCAAGCTGATACGAACTATAATCATTATACTTAGACGTTGCCTTCACTTTGGTAGAAATCAAGTCTGCTTGATGCTTCTGCTGAATTTTCACTATCAATTCTAGAGTATAATCTTCCAAATAATCATCTGGGTCTAAAAAGAGAATCCACTCTGATGACGCTTTCGAGACTCCTAAATTACGGGCATCAGACAAACCTCCATTTTCTTTATGAAAAACAGAGACATTTTCATATCGCTTAGCATACTCTTCACATAACTGAGGGGAGTTATCTGTTGAACCATCATTTACAAGGATTACTTCAAAATTTTGATATGTTTGTTTTATCAGACTATCCATGGCAAAGTGTAAATAATCAGAAACATTATAAACCGGAACAACAACACTAATAAACATCCTAAACTCCTCTCTCTTTTTCTTTCTTTTTAGAATATTTTTTCAATATTGGATTGAAGACAAAGTCTAGAAAATAGTGAGATTTATAGTTCAAATAAGACAATCTATCAAATTTTTTTGTAGGGATATACTCATAAGAACTCTGCTCAATTTGTCTATATAACTCTTCTGATAGTGTCTTTGAGTCCTCAACCATCCATGATAAATCGATCTGTAAACTAATAAGATAGGCCAAAGTATCTGCAACTACTTTTTTTAAAACAGGATCCCCTGAAATTTTTGAAAAAAAACTTAGCACAGAATTTGTTACAATCAAATGGTGACGAACATTTCGTTTCATACTCTCAATGTTCATGCTCTGCTCGGGTCGTCCGATATAGTATTGATAAACATCATAATTCCAATAACCGAAACTGTGAATATACTCTAAAGGAAAAAGAGTGTACTGAATGTCAACATAAAATGTCTTTTCACTTAAACGAATTTTATTCTCTACTAGGATAGATGTCCTATAGGTTACCGAGTGCATTGGGATCCGTTTCTCTGGAATCCCAGAATATTCCTTACCAACCTCATAATTCTCAGCAAAATCATTTCGAACAGTAGTATTGTTATAAACATGTTGTTCTGTAAAGTCCGTAAGAACCATATCCACATCAGCAACTGATAAGGTATCTAAAAACTTTTCAAACTCTGATGGAATAACCCAGTCATCGCCATCAATAACTTTAAAGAATTTCCCCTTTGCCTCCTGGATACCACGATTAATTGTTGAGCCATGGCCTCCATTTTCCTTTGTGATAATACGACCATTCAGCAACGAATCTTTTCTTAGGGCCTCTTCTGCTACTTTGACTGTATCGTCCGTACTTCCATCATTCACAATTAAGACCTCAAATTTTTGTTTGTAATCTGGATGTACTTGCTGGAATGATTCGATTCCTTTGGAAATATAGTCCTGAATATTATAACTAGGCATTACAATTGTTAATAAACACTCTCGCATCTTATCTCCTAAATTGTCTCAATCAACTCTATCCACTGATTAAGAATTTTATTTTTATCAAATTTATCCATATTGTCTTTGGCATGTTCTGAGAAAGATTGTCGCAAATCATCATTTTTCATCAATTCAAGCAATTTCTCACTCATCTGACCCGTATCATAACAATCAATCAGAAATCCGTTGATTCCATCTTCAACAATCTCACTAGGTCCCGTCGGACATCTAAAGCTAACAATAGGAAGATTGTATTGTTGTGCTTCTAATAGGACTAAAGGCAAGCCCTCATAGCGAGAAGTCATGACGTAGATACTATGATTGGGATAAATATTCTCAGTTCCCTTTACATTTCCTTTAAAATTAACTTGTGAAGAAACACAGCCTTCTTCTAGTTTTCTTTTTAGCTCCTGTTCAATAAGTTTATCCCCTGAACCATATATATCCCACTGCCAGTCTGGATGTTGTGATAATACTTTTATAGCTACTTCGGCAAGATAATCATATCCCTTTTGACTGTGAAATCGACCTACCGTTATTATTTTATTTATCTCATTATCAAATGGAGTATTTTCAGAATCTTCTTCATCAATCCAATTATAAATAGCATTTACTTTATTTATAGGTATATTATATTTATCGGAGTATTTTATTCTATCTTCTTCTGTTAAAGTGACAATCTTGTCAAAAAATTTAGCTCCTACAAATCTCTGCACTTCCCTACTTCTAAAATCACGAAATTCTAAGCTATGATGATCACAGAAGACTATTTTCACATTTAATCCTAGAGTAGCTAATCTAATCATAGTATTTGTTAATGGGGTTATAGAAAAAATCACTTCAATTTTTTCTCTTTTAATATAGTCCCTTAATTTACCTGTTAATTTTAATGTAGCAGTTCTAATTCTAAGATCACCCTTGTGAAAATTTATTAATGTCACATTAGGGTTAATATCATAATTTATAAAGCCATCTTCATCCAATAGAATAGATAACAGTTTTACATCATAGTATTGTGACAATTCATTAGCCATATTAATAGCTACTTTTTCCGCTCCACCAATTTTACTTAGATTATATCTAACAATTGCTATTTTTTTCATTAAATTAATTCCTTACATATAAAAAATGAAAGTACTGTTTACTCGTTAGGGAAAGAGATTTCTAAAATGATATGTGATTCCCTATCTTCAACTGCAGGTATTTTCATATAATCACCGTACATTACAGTTAAATAATGCTCAATATTATTTGGAACATTCCACTTATGTCCTTCAAAACTTAGTTTCCTAGTTAACTGCATATCTTCTCTTATAAACATCTCACCAAAATAATGTTTTCTACCTGAAGGAACGCTAAGGTATCTCGACTTATTATTCTTGCACAATGAGTAGATGCTTTCCGTAAGTCTTGTAAATTGTCTCAAAGATATAAAACTAGTTAGAAACCCTAAAACTAATTTTACTCGAAAAACAAGCCTTACTTCTTTATGCTCCTTCATAATCTCCAGCATCAGCTGACGATTTTTATAAAAATTTCTACATGATAGCAACAATCCAATTCCCATACATAGAAAACCATGAAGTTGTCTCAAAATTTTTGAATTAGGAACATTTTCAAGCCAAAAAATATCAATAAAAAATCCACATTCTTCAACTCCAACATCCTCTCGACCACGTAGAACTGTTCCTTTTTGTCTGATACGACCAATCGGCATGCCATAGTTTGGTGTTTGTGAATTATGTATCCAATACTTATCAGAGAATTTCTGAGAAAATTTTTGAAAGAAAATCTCCCGTTCACTTCCTAGCATAAATATATCCATATCATCATCCCATGGAATAAACCCTTTGTGTCGATATGCTCCTAACGCACTCCCACCAGAAAGAGAATAGTACAATCCTTCTTCCTCACAAACTGTTACAATATCTTCCATGATTTTTAATAAATACTCTTGATATTTTAAAAGGAGTTCTCCTTCTAATTTAATAAATTTACTGTCTGAGAACTTTAAATTTTTAAACAGTGTCACGGTAGATAGTCCCATATAATCCTCCAAAAATAATAGTACATAGTATTATGTAAAAGGCAAATTTGAAAAAAATTGAAAAATATTTTTTATAAGTAAGTCCGTCTTACTAAAATCAATAAAAGCAAAGGGAAAATTATTATTATAAAATATACCCACCGCACAAGATAGACAAAGAATACCCATCGTCAGTCCATAAACAACATTACGATTAGCAATAATTTTCAATTGGTATCTATATGTAAATAATATGTAGGTTGAAACTACAATCATAGGAAGGAGCAAGAAAAGATTTCTATCATAGATGTTACGAAATGGTATTGACCCCATTGATAACAGGGTAATATAATATGTCATTGTAACAAAACTAAAACGCCAATCATCAGTTGTTTTCAAGGAATTCACTATTCCCAGATATAACAATACAAATAAAACCATCAGTACTATTCCAACATATAGTCTCATCGTTAATGTGGTATTAAAAAATTGGGAATAGGAGGAATTATCTGAGTAAACTTCAATTTTCCGAATAAATGATTGTAAATAGGTCCAACCAACTAGATTTGCTAACCATGGAACTAAGTTAAACAAAATAGGAAATCCTAATAATACGAATAGACTTTTAGTAAGTGTCACTCTCTTGATTAGTGGGAACAAGAACCTTAAACCAACAAAATAAATGACTGCTGAATGAACACCCAATGGCAATAAATACCAAATGGCAGTTTTTAGACTAGTATAGCCTTTTTTTGACTCCAAATATAGCAAAAGCATCATCAAGGCAACTGCCATACAAAACCTCATTCCACTAGTTGTATATCTATAATTATTTAAACATAGTACAGCGATTAATACTGTAGCGTACGACAGTTTAGAAGTCTTGCCCAAGTCCTTAAATAAGTCAACAACTACGTAACCAAAACTAAAATAAGTTATAAAAGCTGAAATAAAACTCAGTAAGCTATAATGATGGGTATTCCTAACAAGATACATTAATGACGTAAAAATTGGTATAGAACCATAGTCATAGTTCCCTACTCTCCATCCATTAGAAAAAGCTTTGAACATTTCAAAAATACTATCATAGCGAGTAAGGACCGCAGTCGCACGAAAATGAAATGCACCATCATCCATAGGATGAGGGATGTAACGCAACGCAATAATTGATATTGCTAAACTAATTAATAGTAAATAGATTTTTGAACGCTTTTTATCATTTACTAGCCCTATAATACTTAAACTTATTGACAACACAGGGAACACTAAAAAGAATGCAAAAGTAAGTAATAACAATACCATAATTTAAAAACTCTGTCCATATTTTTTTCCGAAATACTTGGCTTTCAAGAAGGATTTGCCCTTCTCAAATAAATTCACTTTTTCCATATACATAAACGGAACTTCTTTAACACGTAGATTTTGGTAGTCTAACCAAACATTAAAGAGACGCTCACTAACACGCCCAAATAATCTTGCATCAAAAGCAGAGTATCCTGTTATATCCAATCTTCTGTACAACTCATCAATGATAGGGAACAACCACTCACAATAAGATGATACATTTTCTTTGGACATGATAAACATATTGAACATGTAGCCACTACGACAGTCCATCACCTTGTCAAATGTTGCTAAATATTCTGGCGAAACCTCTTTTATAATTTCTCGTGTTACATCTAAATGACTGGAGTCATGAGTGTTGGCATAATGAGAATAGAGAGTCTCTATATAATATTTTCTCTTTTTGGGAACAACGACATCTACTTCAGACATGAGCTCCTTAACTTGATCTGCCGATAGAATAACTTCATTCATGTCAATCTTATCATGATAAGGTCGGTTCCTATCTGTAAAATAACGTCGGTAATGAACTAATCCAAGGTAATCACAGTCTAAATTTTTCCAAGCCCAGTATAATCCTGTCAATTCACAATAATAAGGATTGAGGTGTGAGATATGATTACCTTGATTATCTCGTTGGTAGCCTAAATTTTCCTTTCCTTCACTGCCAACCTGAACAGGAACATATAAGTCCTTATCTTCTGGCATTTGAAATCTTTTATGAGTCGCTACTATAATTTTATACTTTTTTGACATTTCTACATCCTAACTCCAATTCCTAAAATCTTGCCTCACTGGACAATTCTTTGGATTGAATCCCCATTCATTTTTTCAAGCAAAAAATACTAGATTAAATCCACTTATTCATAATGCTTCCTTCACTTGAAAAAATGAATACGAATACCCAAGAAACGTTATTCGTATTCAACTTCATCTTTCTATCTTTTTTTGCTAGATGATTTAGCTCATACATCAATGAGCCCCTTCTCCAGACAGAACTTTTTTTATTGTCAAAAAGAAGATTTTGACATCCAACAAAAAGGATTGGTTCCGAGGATAGTACAGCTCCATTTCACAGCGTTCAGGATAATATACCTCACTCCTACCAGAAACTTGCCACATCCCTGTAATACCTGGCCGTACAGATAACAAAACTTGCTGTTCTTCCTTAGAATACTCCTCTAACTCGTTCTCCAAAATCGGTCTAGGTCCAATAAGACTCATATCTCCAAACAACAAGTTTATAAATTGAGGAATTTCATCAATACTCGTTTTTCTTATAAAATCTCCGATATTGGTAAGACGAGGATCCTCATTTGGAGGTAATTTGTAACTGTTATTTATATATTTTTCATAGAGTGCTTTATTTGCGGTCAAAACTTCTTCAGCATTTTCAACCATTGATCTAAATTTAATAATTTTAAATTTTTTCCCTCTTAACCCCACTCTGTATTGTGTAAAAAATATACTCCCTTTATAACCTTTTATTTTATAGATAATATAAATTATTAGAAAACAGGGCAAGACTATGAATATTGTTCCAAACAAGCCAATAAGAACATCCATAACTCGTTTTATGCTAATATAGATAATGCTGTTTCTTTTCACCTTAACCCCTTCCCCATGATAAGTATCTCAATTAGTTTCGCTACTACAAACTGGTTTACTCTTTCCCGTAATTCCCATAATTTCCATAAGAACCGTATTTGTCTACTGAAGTATCGAATTTGTTCAACACAACTCCTAAAAACGGCTTCCCAGTTTGTTCCAACTGTTCTTTCGCTTTTTGAATATCCCGTCGATTTGTTTCACCTGCCGCTGTCACTAAAATAGAAGCATCGCATTTTCGTGTAATGATAGCCGCATCAATCACGGCACCGACAGGAGCAGTGTCTACGATGATATAGTCAAAATATTTACGCAAGGTTTCAAGCATTGTACTGAAATTCTTACTTTGGAGAAGTGCTGTCGGATTTGGTGACACAGAGCCAGCCTGAATCACAAAGAGATTCTCAATATTGGTATCACAAAGCCCATGCGACAGATCCGTTGTACTCGATAGAAATTCTGTCAGACCTGTAATTTTATCCCTTGCTTTAAAGACACCTGACATAACAGAATTGCGAATATCTCCATCAATCAGCAGCGTTTTGTAACCTGCACGCGCAAAAGCCCAAGCGATATTGGTGGAAGTCGTTGATTTTCCTTCTCCTGGTTTCACAGAAGTGATAGAAAATACTTTCAAATCATCTCCACTTAACTGTAGGTTCGTACACAAGGCGTTATAATACTCCTCTGCCTTTTTCGCAAGATCTAATTTCGCCTGTGAGATTTCTAACGTTGGCATAACTTCCTCCTATTTCATTTTGTCCAAATCTGGAACGACCCCTAGAAGTGGAATTTGCAGTACATCTTCGACATCTTCAGGACGTTTCACACGGGTATCGAGTAACTCAATCAAAAGAACAGTAATTACTGTTACGACGGCTCCTCCGAGAAAACCAAATAAGGTGTTGCGTCGAACATTTGGAGAAGAGGGAGTCGTAGCTGGTCGCGCTTCTTCAAGCGTCGTTACATCAGATACTCGCGTTACAGCGATGATCTTTTCTGCAGCAACTTCTCGTAGAGAATTAGCAATGCGACTGGCTTCCTCTGGTTGTTTATCCTTGACAGAGATTGAGACGATACGAGTGTCGGCTGGTACAGTCACTTGAACTTTGCTAGTTAACGCTTTTGCTGGCACATCCAATTTCAAATTTGTCGCTACCTTCTCCAACACATCTTGCGAAAGGATAATTTCGCGGTAGTCTTTTACCAGATAAGATCCTGCCTGCAAGTCCTGATTCGTCAGCCCCGGCTTATCTCCTTGATTACGGTTGACTACGTAAATACGCGTGGTGCTCGTATATTCTGGCTTAACAATAAAAGTGCTATATGCAAAAGCTCCCGCCCCTGTCACAAGTGCCACTAATAAAATTATTAGTTTGCGTTTCCACAAGGTTTTAAGTAATTGAAATACATCAATTTCTATCGTGTTTTGTTCTTTCATCATTTCTCCTAAATTAGTTGATCCATTACAATTTTTCGAGGATTGTCTATAAAAAGTTCCTGAGCCTTCGCTTCTCCGTATTTTTGGGAAACAAGGTCATATGCTTCTGCCATATGAGGAGGTCTACCGTCTAGATTGTGCATATCACTTGCAATCACATGAACCAAATCACGCTCCAAGAAATACTGCGCTCTTTTTTTCATGAATTTATAAGGTTCTCCAAAAAGTTTGGATTTGAGGACATGTGAACTATTTACTTGCGTGTAACAGCCCATATCGATCAGCTCTCGAACGCGTTTTTCATTATTTTCAAGAGCATCATAGCGCTCGATGTGGGCAATGACTGGAGTAACCCCCAACATCAATATTTTACTCAAGGCACTATGAATATCGCGATAAGGGGTGTTCATACTAAACTCTATCAAGGCATAACGACTATCATTGAGGGTCGGAATCCGCTTTTTTTCCAGCTTATCCAAAACATCTGGTGTGTAGTAAATTTCAGCCCCATAAGCAATGACCAAGTCACTCGCGACTTCCTTAGCTATTTCCCGAACCTGAAGAAAGTTTTCTGCTATCTTCTCTTCTGGAGTTTCAAACATGCCCTTGCGTCGGTGAGAGGTAGAGACAATGGTTCGTACTCCTTGTCGATAGGCTTCTGTCAAGAGAGCCTTACTTTCCTCTCTTGACTTGGGACCATCATCTACATCAAAGACAATGTGCGAATGAATATCAATCATTTCATCTGCCCTCCAACACGTCCTGAATAGCAGTTTTGACAGATGCAAGGCTACTGTCGTTAATTTCCATCATATAGAGGTTACTATCTGGCATCGCATAAGAAGGAAGATCCATCCGTCCCGTACCCTTCAAGTCTTGCGAATTCACTTTGTAAGTTCCACCACTTTCTAACTGAGCATTGACCAAGTTCATCATGGTCTCAAGTGGCATGTTTGTTTGGATAGAATCTTGCAAGCTATCAATGATCGTACTATAATTTTTCAGTGCTTCGGTCGAAGTTAATTTTTGAAGGATAGCCACAATCACCTTTTGTTGATTACGTCCGCGATCACGATCACCATCTGCTAGAGAGTAGCGCTCACGAACAAATCCCAGAGCCTGCTCAGAATCTAGATGGACATTTCCAACTGGATAGTACTTCCCATTAGTGTGTGCGGTAAATTCTTGATCATTATAAACATCAATTCCACCTAAAAGGTCAATCAACTTTAAGAACGAAGTGAAGTTCAAACGGACATAGTAATTGATATCCACTCCATAGAGATTTTCTAAGGTGTGGATGGACGAATCAACTCCATAAATGCCCGCATGGGTCAATTTATCTTTTTGATTATTTCCACCATCTGCGATTGGTACATAAGCATCACGTGGCGTTGTGGTCAAGAGGATTTTCTTGGTATCTCGATTGACAGTCATCAGGATATTGACATCTGAACGCGACACCGAACTAATTGGACCATAAGTATCAATTCCACTAACATAGATATTGAAAGACTGATTCTTAGACGTCTTGGGAGCTTCTACTTTTTTAGTGAATCCCTTGGTATAAATCTTTTTTATCTTCGATGCGTAATCTGGATACTCCGATTCGATGATATTTTCAAAGACACTATTTAGGACAATGGCTTTGGTATCTCCTGCAATCAAACTCTTGTAGGCTGCCAAGTAAGACGAACTCTGATTGACCGTCAAATCGGTATTCTGACTTGATTTGATATCAGCTAGTAGTTTTTGAATATTTTCATTATCAGTCTCAGTCGGTGCTGTCACACTCGTCAGTTGCGTAACATTCCCAATCTCACTATCTGCTAAAACAGCTACACTGATCGAATATTCTGAGTAATTAGAAGTCGCATTTAAACGATTGGTCAGTCCAACAAACTGCTGTACTGCAAAGAGCGACACAGAGCTGACAAGGATAGAGAGCACCAACAGAAAAATGGTAAACTTTTCAGCTTTTTTATAGATAATCAAGAGCAGCCCTATTAAGGCAACTAGTAGAACTAAGGCAGTTGCCACTAGATTAAGATATCTAAAAGCAAGGATATGGTATTTAAAAATCAAAAACAATAAAAAGCCAGCCAACAATAGATAAACAGCTAACAAGGCTATGTTAACGCTTCGCTTTACTTTTCCCGAGCGAGTTCTCTTTGAACGTTTAGTCATGTTAATCCCCTATACGTTAATAATTAGGTTAATTATACCACAGAAGTAGGATAATTTCCATTTATTCCCCTAATTCTCAGCGTTTTCATTCATTTTTTCTTAGCTATATTTCGAAGTGATCGCTTTCATTATTTAGGAGCTTGAGCAAACAAAAATAAGATCCCTTGCAAGAGACCTTATTTCAACTTTTTATTTGATATGATTTTCAAATTCTTTTTGACTCTTTTCGATAGCCTTTTTACTTTCTTCTTCCCACTTAGCCTTGGCTTCATCAAATCGTTTCTTGGTAACAGGATCTTTTTGCAGTCTCATGTACTTATAGTTATTTCCATCACCTTTGATTCCCACTAGAGAGTATGCACGTGTGAATGGAGTTACTTTGGTTACAGAGGCCGTACCACCATTGGACATCGTAGACATGATCAGAGAATTATCAATCATCCAAGCTTGAGCTTCAGCGTATTTTTCATAACGCTTAGCGACATCTTGATTCTCAGCGTCTGCTTCTTTTAGAAGTTTCGTATAGGTATCAAGCCCCAGACTCTTGATCAGCTCTTGGTCTTCCTTAGCATCAAGACCAAAAATCTTGAGATAAAAACCATCTTCGGCATTAAATGGATCCAGATAAGTTGATGGATCCTGGTAATCACCAACCCAGCCATCAAAGTTCAAATCGTAATCACGAGCTGCTGGATTTGGAGCTAGGAAAGCGACATTCCCAAAGTCATCCGTTGAAAGTTGCTGAACATCAACGACGATATTATCAGAACCTAGTACTGTTTCAAGTGTCTGTTTAAGCGAATTCATACCAGAAACTGCATTTTTATTGGTTTGATCAACCGGGACATCCAAATGAATAGGGAAGGTAACACCTTGAGTTTCCAATTCTTTTTTAGCTTCCGCAAATTTTGCTTGGGCCTTTTCCTTGTTAAAGTAACCGTCTTGGGCATCTGCCAAGTTGATTCCTGACCATTCTGTTCCATACTGAACAAGTTTAGAAGAAACCACTTCTCCAAAGCTCTTATCTCCCACCTGCACAAATGTAGGGGGAACAAGGGTATTACGAAGGGTCTTGCTTGCCGCTTCTTGCCCGTTAGATTGAGCAGAATAGGCCGTGCGATCGATGGCAAAGTTCAAGGCCTGTCGGAAGTTTTTATTCAAAATCGCTGTTTGCGTAGATTTCTTTTGCTGGTCTGATGTTTTAGCAGTGTGGTTATAAGCTTTACGGTTTACATTAAAGTTGAAGTACCAAGAAGTCTTGTCTTGTAAGCTATAAACGATATTGTCTTGGTATTTTTCTTTTGTCTTGGCATAGCTCGAGCTATTTGGATAGACTCCCGCAAGTGAATAGGCACCACTTTCAAAGTTTCGAATGGTCATCTCCTGATCAGAGCCATCAAAGTAAGCCAATTTAACTTTTTCAATAGTCACCTTGTCATGATCATAGTAGTTAGGATTCTTCACATACTCGATGGAAGATTTTGATGTGAAATCTTTTAACAAGTAAGGTCCATTGTAAAGGATACTGTTTGGCGTCAAGGTTCCAAAGTCTTTATCCTTTGATGTCAAGAACTCTTCGTTAACCGGGAAAAGGATACTGTTGGTTGTCTTTGAGTTCCAGTAGGGCTCTGGTCGAGTCAAAGTGTACTCAACCGTATAGTCATCCAAGGCCTTCACACCAACTGTTGTGAAGTCATTGGTCGCACCTGTCACATAGTCATTCAATCCCTTGATAGAGTTTTGGATGAGATCCATGGCTTGACCCTTGTTGTCAGCAGCATACTTAATCCCAGTGACAAAGTCTTGGGCTTTGACTGGAGCGTACTCTTCTCCATCAGCTGTGTACCACTTGGCATCTTTTCTGAGTTTATAGGTATAGATCAAACCATCTGCCGAAACTGACCAGTCTTCAGCTAGAGCTGGCGTTAGATTTCCATAGCTATCATTTTCTAGTAAACCATCCACAAGATTGGTAAGCACTGCAGTGTTATCTGCATAATAGTCTAAAAGATAGTTAAATGTCGTCGGATTTGCACTAAATGTTGATGAGAAGGTACTTGTATCTGTATTGGACTGTCCACAAGCTGTCAGTAAAATTCCTGTAGCTAGGACAAGACCAGTTCCGATGAGTCTTTTTTTCATGTTCATCCTCTACTCCTTTATGTCACTTTTTATAACATAGCCATATTTTATCAAATTTATCCTAAATTGTAAAGTTCCTAGTTTTACGACAACTGCTGTCTCAAAATCAGAAAAAGGAAGCACAGATTTTCTGCAACTTCCTTTTCTTTTATAGACTATTTGACGTGTTTTTCTAGCTCTTTTTGGTATTTGGCATTTGTTTCAATTTTTTCTTTCTGCCATTTCTTGAGAGCTTCTTCGTATTCTTTTGTAGTCACGACATCCTTTTGCAGCTCCAAACCTTTGAATACAAACGGGTCTCCCTTGATTCCGACTTGTGAGTATGCTTTTGAGAATGGTACAGTTCGGCTAACAGTTGGAGAACCACCTGAAGAAGCAACTGGGATTAAGAGCGAACTATCCGATACCCAAGCTTGAGCTTTAGCGTATTTCTCATAACGCTTATTGAGGTCGCTGGTTTCAGCTGCGGCATCATCCAAGAGTTTCTTGTATTCGTCCAGACCGACTTGAGCCATCACTTCTGGATCTTTTCCACGAGTGATACCCAAGTGTTTAAGGGCAGAACCCTTCTTGGCATCGAGAATGTTTAGGTAGGTAGCTGGGTCTTGATAGTCAGGTCCCCAACCAGTTCCGTTCAGGTCATAGTCTTTTTGAGATGGTACCTTGGCTTGAGACGTAATGCTCATTTTTTCATTATCGGTCATTTGAAGGACATCGACAATGACATTCTCTGTACCAAGTGATGATTCGATAGACTGCTTGAGTGAGTTGGTTTGTTGAACCGCGATTACATCTGTTTGTTCAACCGGGATGTCCAAATGGATTGGGAAGGTCACACCCTTAGCCTGCAATTCTGCTTTAGCCTTCGCAAAGGCTGCCTTGGCTTTTTCAGGACTGTAAAGCGTATCCTTACCATCAGTAAGGGCTACATCTTTCCATTGGTCTCCATAAGAAACCAGCTCTGCCTGAGCCAACTCTCCAAATGTCTTTTCACCTACTTGAACGTAGTCATGAGGTACTAGGCTATTACGGATAATCTTGTCCGCACCTTCTTCACCATTCAACTGAGCAGTATAAGAATGACGATCAAGAGCAAAGTTTAGCGCCTGACGGAAGTTCTTGTTGAGAAGAGCTTCTTTCGTTGATGTTTTTTGAGCTTCGTCTGTTTTGGCTGTTTTATTGTAAGACTGGCGGTTTACGTTAACAGTGAGGTAGTAGCTTGTCGCTTCTTGTGGACTGTAAACAATCTTATCTCCGTACTCTTTTTTAGTTGACTCAAAGTTTGAGCTTGTTGGGAAGAGACGAGCTGTTGTATAAGCACCTTGTGTAAAGCTACGAATCAAAGATTCTTGGTCAGATCCATCGTAGAAAGTTAGTTTGATGTTGTCAATCTTAACATTGTCCTTGTCCCAGTAGTTTGGATTCTTTTCATACTCGATGACTGATTTTGAAGTCAATGATTTCAAAAAGTAAGGACCGTTATAAAGAATACTTGATGGTGTTGGTGCACCGTAGTCGCTCCCTTTAGAATTCAAGAATTCTTCATTAACTGGAAGCATGGTTGCAGTTGTGACCTTAGAGTTCCAGAAACTTTCTGGTTTATTGAGTGTATATTCAACCGTATAATCGTCAACAGCCTTGACTCCTACAGTAGAAAAGTCATTGCTTTCACCACTAATGTAGGCAGCCAAACCTTTGATAGAATCTTGAAGGAGAGAGAGGCCGTCTGATTTACCATCAGCTGCATGTTTCAGACCCGTAACAAAGTCCTGAGCCTTGACTTCAGCATACTCTTCTCCCTCAGAAGTATACCATTTTACACCCTTACGAAGTTTGTAGGTATAGGTCAAGCCATCTTTAGAAACGGACCAGT
Organism: Streptococcus oralis subsp. dentisani; assembly: GCF_003944205.1. Classification (GTDB taxonomy): domain Bacteria; phylum Bacillota; class Bacilli; order Lactobacillales; family Streptococcaceae; genus Streptococcus; species Streptococcus oralis_BH. The sequence goes on along the minus strand of NZ_RJPH01000004.1, from coordinate 65,374 downwards.
CTTCTGCAAGCGACGGAATTAAGTTTCCATACTTATCATTTTCCAAAAGCCCATCGACAACGTTGGCTATAACGTCAGAAGTTGAGCTCTTGCTCGTCACGCTATAGTCCAAAGATGATGGATCCATAGCATAGACATATGAAAATGTCTTGGGAGCATTAGCCTTTTTTTCACTTTGCCCACAAGCAGTTAACAGAAGGGCCGCACTCAAGACAGCACCTGCTCCTAAGAGCCACTTTTTCGATCTCATAAGTAATCTCCTTAAAGATAGTGTTTCCACCATTATACCCTATTTTTTCATAAAAGCAAGGACTTTCGCATAATTTTTTAGAAAATTCTAACAAATATTTTTTAAAGATTTTTCTACACAATTTTTAGTAAAAAACCTCAAGCTTCAAAAGCTTGAGGTTTGCTCATTTTAGTCAGTCATTTCCACACAGAAGGCATCCCATGGAGCCAAGGTCTGTTTCTCAAGCGCTTCTTGAGCCACAGTGTTTTCAATCAAGACAGATTTCACTTTTCCTTCTACTGAAAAGCTTTGTTTTTCATTGGACAAGTTAGCCACGACTAGGAAGCGACGGGTACCGTCCTTGCGGATATAGGCAAAGACCTTGTCAGCTGTATCGAGTAATTCAAAATCAGCTCGAATCAACCAGCTGTTCTCCTTACGGATCTGGACCAGTTTCTGATAGGTATAGAAAATAGAATCTGGATTTGCCAGTGCTTCTTGAACATTGATTGCTTGATAATTTGGATTGACTACCAACCAAGGTTGACCTGTTGAGAAACCAGCGTTTTTGCTCTCATCCCATTGCATTGGGGTACGGGCATTATCACGTCCAATGACACGGATACTGTCCATGATTTCCTCTATAGAAACACCTTTTTCAAGAGCTTCACGCGCATAGTTGAGGGATTCAATATCTTCTACTTGATCCAGTGTTTCAAAAGGATAATTGGTCATCCCAATCTCCTCACCTTGGTAAATATAAGGTGTCCCTCTCATGAGATGAAGCAAGATTACAAAGGCTTTGGCGGATTTTTCACGGTATTCTTGGTCATTTCCCCAGATAGAGACAATACGAGGGAGGTCATGGTTATTCCAGAAGAGGGAATTCCAGCCGTCCTCAACTCCCAACTCTGTCTGCCATTTGTTAAAAATCTCTTTTAACTTCCCTACATTTAACTCTTTTTGGTAGTGCCACTTAGGTTGCCCTTCCTGATACTGTAGACAGATGTGTTCAAACTGGAAGACCATAGACAATTCTTGTCCCTTTGGATCCGAGTAGAGCTTAGCAATCTCTGGCGTTGCTCCCCAGGTCTCCCCTACTGTCAAGAGATCTTTGTCGCCAAAGGTCGCCTGATTCATTTCCTTGAGATAGGGATGAAGCATAGGACCATTATTGACTACTTTCTCATCAGGAATTTTCCCAATCATGTCAATGACATCCATACGGAAACCACCGATGCCCTTATCAATCCAGAAGTTCATCATCTCATAAATTTTCTGGCGCAGTTCTTCATTCTCCCAGTTGAGATCCGGCTGTTTCTTGCTGAAAAAGTGGAGATAGTATTGACCCGACTTTTCATCGTATTCCCAAGCAGACCCACTAAAGATAGACTCCAAATCATTGGGTTCATCCCGCCAGATATAGTAGTCACGCTCAGGGCTGTCAGGATTTTCACAGGCCTCGACAAACCAAGCATGTTCATCTGAGGTATGATTGACCACCAAGTCCATGATGATGCGAATATCACGCTTATTAGCCTCTGCGATGAGTTGGTCCATGTCCTCCATGGTCCCGAAAATAGCTGCAATCGCTTGATAATCAGCAATATCATAGCCATTATCGTCCATAGGGCTGTCATAAACAGGAGAAAGCCAAATCGCTGTAATTCCTAACTTAGCTAGATAGTCTAACTTACTAGTAATTCCTGGCAAATCACCAATTCCATCTCCGTTGCTGTCCATAAAACTCTTGGGATAAACTTGATAGACTACGGCATTGTGCCACCATTTTTCTTGCATCTTCTTACCTCATTGTTTTAATAATCTACAGTCTATGATAGCGCTTTTTTTAACTTAGTGCAAGCGTTTGCCTAATCTTTTTGATTTCTTTTTTGACTCCTTAGTTTCCTATCTTCCAATTTTTTATTATAATAGAGGTCAGAGGTAAAAAAATGAAAAAACAAGCTTTTAGTTCTGAACAATATTTGAATCTACAGCGCGACCACATTTTGGAGCGCATTAACCAATTTGACGGCAAGCTCTACTTGGAGTTTGGTGGCAAAATGTTAGAAGATTTCCACGCTGCTCGTGTACTTCCTGGTTATGAGCCTGACAACAAAATCAAGCTCTTGCAAGAATTGAAAGAGCAGGTTGAGGTTGTGATTGCTATTAATGCTAGCAACATCGAGCATTCCAAAGCGCGTGGCGACCTAGGCATTTCTTATGACCAAGAAGTTCTTCGTTTGATTGACAAATTCAATGAGCTGGGAATTTTTGTTGGCTCAGTTGTCATCACACAGTACGCTGGCCAACCCGCTGCAGATGCCTTCCGCAACCAGTTAGATAAAAACGGGATTGATTCTTATCTTCATTACCCAATCAAAGGATATCCGACTGATATGGATCACATTATTTCCCCAGAAGGTATGGGAAAAAATGACTACATCAAAACCAGTCGCAACTTAATTGTCGTAACAGCCCCTGGGCCAGGTTCTGGAAAATTGGCCACTTGTATGTCAAACATGTACCACGACCAAATCAATGGTATCAAGTCTGGCTACGCTAAGTTTGAAACCTTCCCAGTCTGGAACCTTCCCCTTCATCATCCGGTCAACTTGGCCTACGAGGCTGCCACAGCTGACCTAGATGATGTCAACATGATTGACCCCTTCCATCTCCAAACCTACGGAGAAACCACTGTCAACTACAACCGTGATATTGAAATCTTCCCAGTGCTCAAGCGCATGTTGGAACGTATCCTAGGAAAGTCTCCATACGCTTCACCGACAGACATGGGTGTCAACATGGTTGGTTTTGCTATTACTGATAATGAAGCTGCTATCGAAGCTTCTAAACAAGAAATCATCCGTCGCTACTATCAAACAGTCCTTGATTTTAAAGCTGAAAAAGTCGGAGAAACTGCTGTCAAGAAGATTGAACTTCTCATGAACGATCTCGGTATCACACCTGCAGACCGTCAGGTTGCTGTCGCAGCACGTCAAAAGGCTGAAGAAACCGGTGGTCCTGCTCTGGCTCTTGAATTACCATCTGGTGACGTTGTCACTGGTAAAAACTCAGAACTCTTTGGTCCTACAGCCGCTGCCTTGATTAATGCCATCAAGAAATCAGCTGACATCGCTAAAGAAGTGAAACTAATCGAGCCTGAAGTTGTCAAACCAATTCAAGGCCTTAAGATTAATCATCTCGGCAGTCGCAATCCACGCCTGCATTCAAATGAAATCCTGATTGCTCTAGCCATCACAGCTATGGAAAATCCTGATGCTGCGCGCGCAATGAAGGAACTTGGCAACCTCAAAGGAAGTGAAGCCCACTCAACCATCATCCTGACCGATGAAGACAAGAATGTCCTTCGCAAACTAGGTATCAACGTTACCTTTGACCCATTCTACCAATATGATCGCTTGTATCGGAAGTAAATAAACAAGGCTGGACAAAAACTCAATTTGAGGGAAAAATCCAGTAAATCTTTACATAATAAAAAAATCAAACGCATAACATCAAGTCTTTTGAACACTTGGTATTATGCGTTTTTATGATTTCCCATCCTTATTTATTTCAATGAAATTGCCAACTCAACACAGGCGCCTCCTTGGTCTGGATTGAGCAGGGTCAGACGACCACCATGCAAGAGAGCGACCTGCTTAGAAAAGGCTAAGCCGATGCCATGATGGGGATTAGCTGAATTGCGGCTTTGGTCACTCTGGTAAAAGAGCTGTTCCGCTCCCAGCAGCATCTCCTTTGAAAATGCAGGGCCGTTGTTCCAGATAGCAAAAACCAACTGGTCCTGTTGTAATGATACCGTTAGCTTCACTTCTTTTTGGTTCTGGTCAGCATGTTCAAGCGCATTTAGTAAGATATTCAGTAAAGCCCGTTTGAGATAGTCCAAATGAATTGACAAAATCAAACTAGGGTCGCAATCTTCTTGGAGATAAAAACGATAGCTTTCCCGTTTGCTGAACAGTGCCCAGTCGTCCTGTAGATCAGCCCAAAAGTCCCCTAAGGAAAGCTGACTGAACTGATTAGAATCAATCTGAAAAGTCTTAGCGTAATCAATCAAAGAGCCACAATACTCTTCCATCTTGTGACTAGCCTGCAAAATCTCAGCAGCATAGTCTGCCTGAGGCTGGCCCAACTGCGCCAACTCCAAGAGCTCAGCATTCCCCTTAATCACAGTTAGGGGCGTCTTCAAATCGTGCGATGTCGCTGATAGCTGTAAAATCAACTCCTGATTATGCTGCTGCTCTTTTTCTAGAAGACGAGCATTTTCTTGGTGGCTGCTCCGTAAATCGCTATAGACTTCTAGCATTTCCTCAATCCGAAAAAGCTGGCTTTGATTTTCTTCTAAAAGCTTCTCGCTCGTTAGCATTTTTATTTCCCTGTCGATTTTTCGGAGCAATTTCAAAATATGATAAAAAGTAATCAGCAGCAAGCTCCCTGCCCAGAAGAACAAGGCGAAAAGAACGTGATCACTTCCTTGCGTAAATTCATAACCTATAAGTACAAAAATCAAAACATGGAAAAAGACGATTTTTAAACTGGTTGTCCAGACTAGGCTTTTGAAATTACGGGTTCTAATTGCCATCTATAACCTACTCCTCTCACAGTTGCGATTGCTTGCAGCCCTTCTTGTTTGCATTTTTGACGAATCTGATATACGTATTCTGAAATGGAGCGAAGCTGTGTTTCTGAGCTTTCTGGATAAAGCAAGGTATGCAGGCGTTCAGCTGAAAAGGTCTGCTTGGGATTGCTAGCTAGTAAATGCAGCAATTTAAACTCTCGCTCTGAAAATTTCAAGACTTTACCAAAACAGGCAACTTCATAGCGCTCTGGATAAAATTGACAAGAAGCAATTTCAGAATAGCGCTCCTCACGTCTTTCCTCCCGCCGAAGATGAGCTCTGACACGCGCCAGCAATTCTTTGGTTCCAAAAGGCTTGACAACATAGTCATCTGCTCCACGAAAGAGCCCTTCCACCTTGTCCGCCTCCAACTCCTTGGCCGTCAGAAAGATGATTGGACACGAAAGATGAGGACGAATGTAGGAACACAGCTCAAAACCATTTACAGGCTCCATCATCACATCCAGCAGAATCAAGTCATATCCGACAAAATGCGTCAGCTCTAGCTCTTCTATCTGATCAAGCGTCGTCACATCATAAGCATCAAGCTCTAGGACGTTTTTCACCAGCTTCAAAATGCTTTGGTCGTCATCAACCACCAAAATACGATACTGTCTCATAATTTCCATTATAGCATACCTCTAGCGAACATCTCGTTTCAAGGTTAAGAATATAGCAGAGCTCCAAACCAAAGCTAACCATAACAGCTGTGTTCCCAGCCCTGATAGATCTATTGAATGCTGAAGCCCTTCATACTCAAAAAGATTTAGCGTAGCCAGATCGGGCAGGTATTTTGCTTCTTTGATGAAAGTTGCCAATAGACGGCTGAGACCAATCAAGAGAGGAAAGAGCACCGACACCGGCACAATCCAAGATTGAAAGAGCAAAGCGAGTCCAGCTGCTAAAAAAGCCAGAAAAAGATTGCTGAGAAGACCAAAAGAGCTGTAATAGAGGAATTCCCCCAGTAAGGACCAGCTGAAGGCTAGGTCAAAACGAGCCAGCATAACAAGGAAACAACTGCCTATCACGACACTGTAGAGAGCCAAGAGCAGCAAGGCCAGAAAAAGGCTTTTCCCAGCCAACCAAGCCTTTCTATTTGATACGGTTAGAAAATTCGTTCGCATCCCTGACTTGACAAACTCCTGGGCAAAATAGAGGGAAGTAAAGATGACGATGACAGGCTGCGCCAGATAGAGGGCATGCAAAGCCTCGCTCAGAGCCTTCGTCTGGCCAACTGCTGTCTGACTGTAGTCAAGATTCATCAGAAAAAAAGGAACGACTACCAGAGCCACCAAGGCGGCACCAAGAGCGAGATAGTAAGAACGGAACTTAATCCATTCGCTTCTAAGTAGAGCTTTTATCATCAGTATCGCCCTCCTAAATCCGTCTTCAAAAAGCGCAGAGAGGTAATACCGCCGATGACTAGTAACCATGCACCAAGTATCAACAGTCCTTGTGAGGGATTGTTGGCATATTGGGAAGTCGGCGTTGCAGTAAACAACTCTCCTGCCGGCTGTGGCAAATAAGCCCCCCAACTCGTGTGAGCTGCCAGGTAGTTTCCCAGATTATAGATCTGTGGCACGAGAAAAAGCAGAGGAACTAGCATGGTCCGAGCCAATAAACCTAACAAAAACGAAAGGATTCCTAATAAGGTTAGAGATAAAGTTTTCCACAAAATCAAACTCCAAGCTACCTGATTGAGCAGAATCGGATCAAGCCCTTCCTTTCCTAAAGCCAGATGCATGACCATATAACTAAAGTAAATTGATAAAAAGCTAGTGGCAAGAGAAAAGCAAGTGAAGGTCATGAGTTTTCCGACAAGCAGCTTCAGACGGTTATTACAGGATAAAAGACTGGTTCTCAAGCTATGAGACTGAAATTCCATAGCTCCCAAAATTCCAGCTAAGATGACCAAAACCATGCCCGCCATAGATGCCCCGTTGAGACCCAGATATTCCAGCGGATCAATGGCTTCTGCCAGACCGGGAACCATCTCAGGGGTGGCATCCAAGCCAATGGACAAATACTGTCGGCCCTCTAGCCAGGATACGGCAGGCACCAAGAGCAGCATGAAGGCCATACTCACTCTGAAAGCCTTGGTTGAGCGAATTTTCAACCATTCTGAATGCAATAAAGACATCGTTTCTTTCATCCTAAACCTCCTCTGTCAAATCAAAGAAGAGATCTTCTAGACTGTCTGAATCTTGTAGCACCTCTTCCAATCGTCCCTGCTCAATAATTCGCCCATGATGAATCAAGACTACATCATCTGTCACCATTTGCACCTCTGACAGGATATGAGAAGATAGAAGTACCGTTTTCCCTAAATCAGCCTGCTGACGAATGAACTTTCTAAACCACTTAATCCCACTTGGATCCAGTCCATTAGTCGGCTCATCTAATATAAGAAACTGAGGATCGCCCAGCAAAGCTGCTGCCAAACCCAGCCGCTGACTTTCCCCTAGAGACAGGCTTGATAAGAGGTCCTTCCTCTTATAAGCGATTCCAGTCATCTCCAAAACCTCATCGATCCGAGACTTGGGAATGGCATTACTCGCTGCAATAATCCTCAAGTGGTCATAGACCTTTCGATTTGGCAAACCGCCAATGCCGTCAAAGGCTGCACCTACCGTTCTGAGCGGATAGGTCATTGACTGATAGGTTTGCCCATCAAAAGTCGCAGTCCCAGACGTCGCCCGATCTAACCCCAAGAGAATCCTCAAGGTCGAACTTTTCCCTGCACCATTTGGACCCAGAAAAGCTGTAATCCGACCGCTTCTAGCTGTAAAAGAAATATCTTCCAAAATCTGCTTGCTGCCATGCTTCTTGCAGACTCCTTCTATTTTCACCATATGTTCCATACTGAACTCCTTTATCTTTATTTTCTCCAGTATATCCAATCTAGTTCAGAATTAGTTCAGAGATCGAGCAAAAATTCTAAAAGTTGATCCCACCTTTCAAAAGTCACTCTAGCTTCATTAGAAAGAACTCAGTTTTTCTTTTCCTTTATCTTTATAATCCTGAGGGTTTTGTATGGAGACTTTGTTATAATGCTAGTCTCAAAAAGTCATTTATTAAACTCCATCAAGAGCAGGCTTTATGATATAATGAAAGAAGAAAACTGAAAGGAACGACCATGTCAAAAGAAGTTATTGTTGAAAGTTTTGAACTTGACCACACCATTGTTAAAGCACCCTATGTTCGCTTGATTGGGGAAGAAACAGGGCCAAAAGGAGACATCATCTCCAACTTTGATATTCGCTTGGTACAGCCAAATGAGGACTCTATCCCTACCGCTGGCCTTCACACTATTGAACACCTCTTGGCAAAACTCATCCGTACCCGCATTGACGGCATGATTGACTGTTCACCATTTGGTTGCCGTACAGGCTTTCATATGATTATGTGGGGACGTCACGCTAGCGCTGAGATTGCAGCTGTTATCAAGGATTCGCTCAAGGAAATCGCTGAAACCACTACTTGGGAAGATGTCCCTGGAACAACCATCGAATCTTGCGGAAACTACAAAGACCACAGCCTCTTTTCTGCTAAAGAATGGGCAAAACTCATCTTGGAACAAGGAATCTCAGATGATGCCTTTGAGCGTCATATCATCTAAACACAAAAAGGAACCAGCTTTTTAGCTAGTTCCTTATTTTTTATTCTCAAAATCTCGAGTTAGGCTTTTTCACGAATGACCAAAACGCCATCTTCCATATCTGCTTCCAAATGTTTGGCATCTAGATGATCCAAGTGGAAATCTGTTACCTTATCACGAATTTGTTGTTCAACCACACGGCGGAGTGGACGAACACCCATGACTTCGTCATAACCTTCTTCTGTGATAAAGTCCTTAGCTGCTTGGCTGACTTCCAAATCAATGTCTTTCTTAGCCAAGGTTTGGTTGACTTCAGCCAACATCAAGTCCACAATCTTAGAAAGGTCTTCCTTATTCAAGTGTGAGAACTCGATAACTGCGTTAAAGCGGTTGAGGAATTCTGGACGGAAGAATGGTTTCAAGCGATCCATCAATTCTGGTTTATCCGCATCTTCTGTCAAGTTGGCTTCATAGCCAAATCCAGCATTTGATGTCGCGATAATGACAGTATTCTTGAAGTTCACTGTATTTCCTTGACCATCAGTCAAACGACCATCATCCAAGACTTGGAGGAGAAGGGTGATTACTTGAGGATCAGCCTTTTCAATTTCGTCCAAGAGAATGATAGAGTATGGATTGCGACGAACACGTTCTGTCAAGGTATTGCTATTGTCATCATACCCCACATAACCTGCTGTTGTACCGATCAACTTAGATACAGCTGTGCGGTCACTGTATTCAGACATATCCAAACGAATAATAGCATCCTTAGTTCCAAACATATCCAGTGCCAATTGCTTAGCAAGCTCGGTCTTACCAACCCCAGTTGGGCCTACAAAGAGGAAGCTACCGATTGGGCGATTGCCTTCATCAAAACCAGCACGGTTACGACGGATAGCACGAGCTACTGCTTCAACCGCCTTATCTTGGCCGATTACCTTGTGTTCCAAGCGATGAGCCATATCTTTCAAACGTTCGATGTCTGACGCTCCCATTTGTGACACTGGAATACCTGTCATTCGTTCCACAGATTCAGCCACATCGTTGATGCTTGCAGTCACTTTCATGTCTTCTGTGTGGTTTTCGACTTTTTTCTCCAATTCTGCAATGCGTGTCTTGGCATTAAGAGCTGCTTCAAAATCTTCTGCCTCAACAGCTTTTTCTTGCTTGTCTTTTTCTGCCTCGATTTCTCGTTCAACAGCATGAACATCTGTTACAGGATGTTGAGCTGCCAAGTGAGCTGCCGTTACATCGACAAGGTCGATAGCCTTATCTGGCAAGCTGCGTTGTGGAATGTATTGGATAGAATAATCCACTGCTGCCTTCAAGACTTCGTCTGGCAAGATAACATTGTGATGTTGTTGATAGAGGTCACGAATCCCTTGAAGGATTTTAAAAGTATCCTCTGCTGAAGGAGCATTGACCTTGACTTCGTTGAAACGACGAGCAAGAGCTGCATTTTTCAAGATGGTGTTACGGTATTCGTCTTGAGTTGTCGCTCCAATAACAGTCAACTCACCACGGGAGAGAGCTGGCTTGAGAATGTCCGCAAGCCCTTTAGAACCACTGTCTCCGCCGATTGAGCCAGCGCCAAGGATTTGGTGAATTTCATCAAAGAAGAGGATAATATTTCCTGCTTCTTTCACTTCGTTTACTAGATTTTGCACATTTTCTTCAAAGCTACCACGGTATTGAGTACCAGCCTCGAGACCTGAGATATCAATGGAAATGATTTCCTTGTTCTTGATGGCAGCCGGAACATCTCCATTCACAATCGCTTGTGCTAAACCTTCGACAACTGCGGTCTTACCAACACCTGCATCTCCAACCAGAACTGGATTGTTCTTGGTACGACGTGAGAGGATTTCAGATGTTTCTTGAATTTCCTTGTTTCGTCCGATAACAGGATCCAACTTACCCTCACGAGCTTCTGCTGTCAAGTTACGACCTAGTTTAGCAAGGACGCCGTCTTGTTTCATACCTGAAGCCTGTTGTTGCATTTGCGCATCAGATTCTGCATTTCTTGGTAATTTCCCGGTTGCACGATACTGAGCAAATTCCTCAGGTGTCACTTCTCGTCCATTAATCAAGTAGCGACGGTTTTCAGAACTATATCCTCGCATACCACCCATCAATTGGTTAAATAAATCATCCATGTTGTTAAAGTTATTAAAGTTGTTGTTCATATTCTTTACCTCGTTTATTGTTAAGTAATTGCGATCTCTGATATTGACTATCTTTGACCTTTGTTTTAAAAATTTTAGACTAGCTAACTAGCTACCCTACGTATAATTCCTGGTTTTTCTTTTTTAAATAAGCCTTTTATCATCTTCTTTTCAAAATCTGTTAGATTTAACATAGGCCTCACCCCTTTCTAGGGTATCTATCGTACATTTTCAAGAAATAGAATCATTGAAAATGAAGTTTTCTAAGGAATTCATTTTCCTTATGTTTCTACTATATCACATTGGTCAGTAAAAGTCAATAATTTTTTGACCAAATTTGACTATTTTAAAAAATTTTTTTGAAAGACAAAAAAGCCAGTCATATCGACTGGCTTTCTTTCTATTCTAATTGAATATTAGCTCAATGCGTCATCCATTGAAAGAACTTCGTGGAAGACACGTTGTGTCAATTCAGTTTTTTGTTCTGGAGTGAGGTATTTAGTGTTTACACAGTATCCAGAGATACGCACGATAACATCTTCACCTGACATGATCTTTTCGTAAACATCGTTCAAGTCCATAACGTTCAAGTTAACGTGTTGTCCACCGTTTTCGAAGTAACCATCAAGGATTGTTACCAAGTTATCAACTTGCTCATCACGAGTCTTACCAAGAGCACGTGGAGAAACTTGAGTTGTCAATGAGATACCGTCAGCTGCGTAACCAAAGTCTAGGCTAGCAAGTGAGTTCAAGTTTTGCAACCATCCACCTTTAGCTTTGTTAGAAGGGTTAGCACCTGGTGAGAAGAATTCAAGTTTAGACAAGTTCACAGAACCATCTTCGTTGAGGTATACACCTTTGTGGACTGGTGAGTTACCAGTTTGTTTAGAGTAAGCAACGTTAGATGTGATGGTCAAAAGTGATACTGTAGCTTCTGCGTCTTTGTATAGTTTGTGGCTACGTAGACGAGTTGTGTAAGCTTCGATCAACCATTCTGCTAATTCGTTTGAACGTGGGTCATCTTCACCCCAACGTGGGTATTCACCGATTGTTTCGTAATCGTAGATGTAGCCATTTTCATCACGGATCGGTTTAACCGTAGCGTACTTGATCGCTGACAATGTATCAACAGTGTTTGCAAATCCACAGATACCGAATCCCATGTTGGCACGTTGTTTAGTTGGCAAGAAGGCCATTTGAACAGCTTCGTAGTTGTACTTGTCAGTCATGTAGTGGATGATGTTCAAAGCATCTACGTAAGTGTCAGTCAACCAGTCAAGAGATTTTTCAAAGTTCGCTTTAACTGATTCGAATTCAAGAACTTCGTCACGGATAGGATCGATGTCAAATACTTTGTAGTCTTTATGAACATCGTCGTAACCACCGTTCAAACCAGTAAGAAGGGCTTTAAGAACGTTTACACGAGCACCGAAGTACTGGATGTTGTGGCGTTGATCTTCGTTTTCTGGGTCAAGTGGTGACACACAGCATGAGATACAGCTCATTTCTCCGTATCCGTCTTTAGCCATTGTTGTTACACCTTCGTATTGGATAGAAGAGTGTTTGTGGCTCATATGCATACAGTAGCGACGGAAGTTGTATGGCAATTTGTCAGTCCAAAGAACTGTCAAGTTTGGCTCTGGAGAGTTACCGATATTGTCAAGAGTGTTCAAGAAACGGTAGTCCATCTTAGTAACACGGTGACGACCGTCGTTACCCATACCAGCCATAGAAGTTGTGATGAAAGTTGGGTCACCTGAGTACAATTGGTCATAAGCTTTTGTACGAGCAAATTTAACTGTACGAAGTTTCATAACGAAATCATCAACGAATTCTTGGATTTCTGATTCAGTAAATGTACCACGAGCAAGGTCACGTTCTGCAAAGATGTCGAGTACGATTGGCACACGTCCTAGAGATGTAGCAGCACCGTTGATAACACGGCATACAGCCATGAAGGCGATGTTAACCCATTGGATCGCTTCTTTAACGTTCATCGCTGGTTTGCGAACATCAACTCCGTAAAGGTCACCCAAGCGAACAACTTGTTGCAATGCTTGGTATTGAAGGTTTACTTCTTCACGAAGACGGATTGTTTCTTCATCAATCTCTTTAATTGCATTCCAGTCGTTTACTTTTTCTTGCATCAAATAGTCTGCACCGTAAAGAGCAAGACGTGCGTAAACACCGATGATACGTCCACGTGAGTATGCATCTGGAAGACCAGTTACAGTGTGAGCGTGACGAGCACGACGGATGTTTGAAGTGTAGGCACGGAAGATACCGTCGTTAACTGTTGTTACGTATTTAGTAAAGATTTCGTGAACAGCTGGGTCTGGTTCGTATCCATTTTCTTTCAAAGTCGTTTCAGCCATACGGATACCACCTTTTGGCATGAAGTTCAATTTGAAGAGTTCATCGTTTTGGATACCGAAGATAACTTCGTTTTCTTTGTCGATAAATCCAGCAGGAATATCAGCAATAGATGTTGGACGAGTGTCCATTGGGAAACGAGTTTCTTCGTAGTGAGCCTTAGTTTCTTCTACAATCTTTTTAATGTGAAGTGAACGTTCTGTTGGTCCAGCAAGGAAGCTTTCATCTCCATCGTAAGGTGTGTAGTTAGCTTGAACGAAGCGAGAAACGCTTGCCTTTTCTTTCCAATCTACGCCTTTGAAGCCTTCCCAAGCTTTGTCAAAAATGTCTTGTGCTTCAACAACTGTCTTAACAACCATATTAATGTCCTCATTTTTCTTTCTAGCAACAGTCATCTGTTACATTCATGAGACCAGTATACCATACAGTAACCGATTTCAACAAGCGAAAAAAGGCTTCTTTGTCACTTTCTTTTCTAATACAGTCTGTTTTCCGGCGCAATCTGTATTATATATTTGAAAGAATGAGTACTCTTTTCCATTTTTTCAGAAAAAAAGGTATAATGAATAAAAAAATGACATTAGAAAGGAAGCAAAATGCTCATATTTCCATTGATTAATGATTTGTCCAGAAAAATCATCCATATCGACATGGATGCCTTTTTTGCTGCGGTGGAAATAAGAGACAATCCTAAGTTAAAAGGAAAACCTGTCATCATTGGGAGCGACCCCAGACAAACAGGTGGGCGTGGTGTCGTTTCTACCTGTAGCTACGAGGCGCGAGCCTTTGGCATTCACTCTGCCATGAGTTCTAAAGAAGCTTATGAGCGTTGTCCCCAAGCTGTTTTCATCTCAGGAAACTATGAAAAATACAAGACTGTGGGACTTCAGATTCGAGCTATTTTTAAACGCTATACTGATTTGATTGAACCTATGAGTATTGACGAAGCCTACTTGGATGTGACGGAAAATAAACTTGGTATCAAGTCGGCAGTCAAAATAGCTCGTCTCATCCAACAGGATATCTGGCAGGAACTACACTTGACTGCTTCTGCTGGCGTTTCTTACAATAAATTTTTAGCTAAAATGGCCAGCGATTACCAAAAACCACATGGTTTGACAGTCATCCTCCCTGACCAAGCCCAAGAATTTCTCAAACAAATGGACATTGCTAAATTCCATGGCGTGGGTAAAAAAACAGTTGAACGCCTTCATGAAATGGGCATTTATACTGGTGCAGACTTATTAGACGTTTCTGAAGTCACTTTAATCGATCGGTTTGGCAGACTCGGTTTTGACCTTTATCGGAAAGCTAGAGGCATTCATAACTCACCAGTCAAGGCCAATCGCATTCGTAAGTCCATTGGCAAGGAGAAAACCTATGGAAAGATTCTCCAAGCTGAAGAAGATATCAAAAAAGAGCTGACTCTTCTCTCCGAAAAGATAGCCCTCAATCTCAGCAAGCAGGACAAAGCTGGAAAAATCATTATCCTAAAAATACGATATGCTGACTTCTCCACTCTAACTAGACGAAAAAGCCTCCCACAAGCTACACAGGACGCTAGCCAGATTTCTCAAACTGCCCTTCAACTCTACGAAGAACTAGCTGAAAAAGAAAAAGGCGTTCGTCTACTAGGAATCACAGTGACAGGATTTTAAAAAGCTTGAAGGGAGATTCCTTCAAGCTTTTTCTTATACAAATAAACGCACAAAACTATAGAGCAACAAGACACTACCAAGTACGATACGGTATTTACCAAAGAGTGTAAAGTCGTGTTTCTTCACATAGCTGGTCAAGAAACGAATGGCAAGCATGCTGACTGCAAAGGCAACACCCATAGCAACCAAGAGCAAGAACAGTTGGCCAAAACTCAAGAGTTGACCTGCTTTAATAAATTTGAAAATCTTTAAAGCACTGGCTCCGAACATAACAGGAATTCCGAGATAGAAGGTAAACTCTGTTACGACAGAGCGACTTGTTCCATTCAACAAACCACCGACGATAGTGGCACCTGAACGACTTGTTCCTGGGAAAAGGGCAAGAACTTGGAAGAGTCCGATGTAAAGGGCTGTTTTATAAGGCAACTTGTCTAACTCAGTTACTGTTGGTTCGATAGCCTGGGCCTTATTTCTTTTTTCAAGATAGATAAAGGCAACCCCATAGATAATCAACATAATAGCAACCGAAACCATGTTATGGAAGTTGGCATCAAACCAATCATCCAATTTAAAGACCAATAGCAAAGGCAGGGTCGCAACGAAAACTTTCGACCACAACTGCCAAGTTCGACGAACTTCGACCTTGTTTTTACCAGGTTTGAAGGGATTGAGCTTGTTAAAGTAAATTACCATAACTGCTAAAATGGCACCGAGCTGAATGACAACATTAAACATGGACATGAAGGCTTCATTTTGATCCTTGTATTGTACAAATTCCTCAACCAAAATCAAGTGACCTGTACTGGAAATCGGCAGCCATTCCGTAATTCCTTCAACAATCCCAAAAAAGATTGACTTCAAAATTTCAATAAAATACATACATTACTCCTTTTTCTGTCCTCTATTATAGCATAATTTCGGATATTGCGATAGATTTTTTAGAAGGCACCGATGCTACCACCGCCTCCGCCTCCTGAGAATCCGCCACCAGACGAACCACTTCCAGAAGATACAGAGTAGCTACTTGCTGTGTTTGCAATACTAGCATAGTGACTCATTTGAGCAGTTGAATGATAAAACAAACTGTGCCAGCCATAAGCTACGTAAAGATTGATATCTGGGTTCTCAACTTGAATCTGATAAGATTTCATCAAATGACTCACCTTGTCCGCATAACCAAATAAAGTAGCATAGACAAGGAGGCGATTCCAAAGAACAATGCTCTCTAATTCTGCCTTGTCTAGATGAGCAATATCACGAAGCATATTTTCAAAACTAGTCCAGAGATAGTATGCTTCTAGTCCTTCCTCGTTTAAAACACCATCACGAGTATCAAATCGGGTCGTCCAATAATAGACGGCAGCTAGCATCAAGCTCACAAACCCAAGGATAGGAAGTGGCAGAAAAAGGTACCCGTGAGCATCCAAACTATACAGGAACCAGCCAAAACCAACGAAAGCAGGTAGAAGCGTAGAGACGCCTATCATCAATCGCAAGACTTTTTCTCCATTACTCAGTGGACGATAATAATCTGGAAGGTGCAAAGAGGAAACTTGCTTTCTCACCCCATCCTGCATCTGCTTCAGAGCTTGCTCGAAAGACGACTTAAGCTTACGTCCCGTTTCCTGAATCCATTTTTCATCAGCTGCTTTTGCACCTTGGTAAAGACTAGTTGACACTTGGTAATCTGCAAACAAATCTGAAACAAGCACCTCTTCTCTTCCTGAAAAGGCCAAATTAAGGCAATCTTTTTCAAAACTTGCCAATCCTTTTTCTTTTACGACTTTTAAACGGACCTCATCTCCATTTGAGATGATTGAAACATTTCCACGGTCAATCACATCAAATAAAGTTGCCTGAACGAGTTGGTCAAAGGTGAACTTCCCTCCTCCCTTGGTTAAGGGGCTGACTTCCTCTAAAGAAGTGGAGTAAACAGCTTCCGATAAAACCATCGGTTCTAAATCCATTGGCGGTTCATAGAGACGGTGATTTTTAGCATATTTCTTCGATGGGGCGGTTTTTCTTCTGTAAATGCAGTATAAAATAACACTGAAGACTAAAGAAAGCGAGAGTAGCAAAGGGATAATCCACGTAACCAGAGCTTTGCTTTGAGCTTTTTCAGCAGTAATGGATTCCTCTATTTTTTCAAATTCTGCTAAACGATTGCCCTTCAATCCCTGATTCAAAGCTGTTCCAAAATCTTTTCTAGGCCAATAGGCATGCAATTCAACCCCACGCTGACGAGGTAGGTTCTGCAAATAAACACGATAATCACCATCTATCTTCTCTATCTTGCCCTCTGTAAAGAGTTTCCCTGTATGAAAGAAAAGTTTTTCAGCTCCATTAAAGCCCATTACCCGAAACTCAAAGTTTTCGATAGATTCTGAACTATCCGTCAGAGGTTGCCAATTAAGTTCCGCGATATCATCATATAGAAATAGGAGATTTTTTAATTGCCATGTGATTACCACTTCAACGGTATCCCCCTCTTGGCCCGGATTATACACTTTTACAGTATAACCTTCCGAGTCTTCTATCACTTCACTATTGACATTCTCAATGGCACTAGCATTTTTCCATACCTGAACCTTTGGACTGGAATCTATTTCAAAGCCCTTTGGCATCTTACCAGAACGGCCAAGTCCTACTAGTTGTCCATTAAAATCCTCATCAAAATGATAGACTACTTTCTCCCTAAATTCTGCCGTATTATCTGCATGAATATACAAATCACCTTGATAAGAGCGAATCTTGAAATCAACCGCAAAAACAGAGAGTGGTAAAATACAAAACAAGCTAAATAAAAGCAAGAAAAAAGTCTTTTTCACAACACAATCCCCCTTTTTATCTTTGCTATCATTATATCATTTTTTATAAGTAAAGGCTTACTTGTATTGAAAATCTCACTATTTTTCGATACAATAGAGAGAAGTCATTTTTAGACTAGGAATAGGAGAAAACATGAAAAAATTATGCTTATCTATCCTTGCTAGCCTAGCCCTTACACTGGGACTAGTTAGCCAGGTCCAAGCTGACGAATATTTACGCATCGGGATGGAGGCAGCTTACGCCCCCTTCAACTGGACCCAAGACGATGATAGTAACGGCGCCGTTAAAATTGACGGTACCAACCAATATGCCAACGGCTACGATGTCCAAATCGCCAAAAAGATTGCCAAAGACTTAGGCAAGGAACCTTTGGTTGTGAAAACCAAATGGGAAGGACTTGTCCCAGCCCTTACTTCTGGCAAAATCGATATGATCATTGCAGGTATGAGCCCAACGGCTGAACGTAAACAAGAAATTGCCTTTTCAAGCAGTTACTATACTAGTGAACCTGTTCTATTGGTCAAAAAGGACTCCGCCTATGCCAACGCCAAATCTTTAAACGACTTTAGCGGAGCAAAAATCACATCTCAACAAGGCGTTTACCTTTATGACCTGATTCCTCAAATTCCAGGTGCCAAAAAAGAAACAGCCATGGGGGATTTTGCTCAGATGCGTCAAGCACTTGAAGCAGGTGTCATCGATGCCTATGTTTCAGAACGCCCTGAAGCCCTGACCGCTGAATCTGCCAACGCTAAGTTCAAAATGATTCAACCTCAACCAGGTTTCAAAACTGGCGAAGAAGACACCGCTATTGCCATTGGTCTTCGTAAAGATGACAGCCGTATCAGCCAAATCAATGCCAGCATCGAAACCATTTCCAAGGACGAACAAGTAGCTCTCATGGATCGGATGATTAAAGAGCAGCCAGTGGAGGCGACAACAACTGAGGAAGAAAGTAGCTTCTTTAGTCAAGTCGCTAAGATCCTTTCTGAAAACTGGCAACAACTCCTGCGTGGTGCTGGCATCACACTCTTGATCTCCATTATCGGAACCATCGCAGGGCTTATTATCGGGCTTGCAATCGGAGTCTTCCGTACGGCCCCTCTATCTGAAAACAAGGCCATCTATGGCTTGCAAAAACTACTTGGCTGGATCCTTAATGTCTATATTGAAATTTTCCGTGGTACGCCTATGATCGTTCAATCTATGGTTATCTACTACGGTACAGCACAAGCCTTCGGTATTAACCTTGACCGTACACTGGCTGCCATCTTTATCGTTTCAATCAATACTGGTGCCTACATGACAGAAATCGTTCGTGGTGGTATTCTAGCAGTTGACAAGGGACAGTTTGAAGCCGCAACGGCTCTTGGTATGACCCACAATCAAACCATGCGTAAGATTGTCCTACCTCAGGTTGTCCGTAATATTCTACCTGCTACTGGTAATGAGTTTGTCATCAATATCAAAGATACCTCTGTACTGAATGTTATCTCTGTGGTGGAACTCTACTTCTCTGGTAATACTGTCGCAACTCAAACCTATCAATACTTCCAGACCTTTACAATCATTGCCGTGATTTACTTTGTCCTCACCTTTACCGTGACCCGTATCCTACGCTTCATCGAGCGTCGTATGGACATGGATACTTACACTACAGGTGCTAACCAAATGCAAACGGAGAATTTGAAAAAATGACACAACCAATCCTTGAAATTAAACACCTCAAAAAATCCTATGGACAAAATGAAGTCTTAAAAGATATTTCTCTGTCAGTTCACAAAGGAGAGGTTATCTCCATCATCGGGAGCTCAGGAAGCGGAAAATCAACCTTCCTACGTTCTATCAACCTACTTGAAACACCTACTGAGGGGGAAATTCTCTACCGAGGAGAAAACGTCCTTGCAAAAGGCTATGACCTTACTCACTATCGGGAAAAACTCGGAATGGTTTTTCAATCCTTCAATCTCTTTGAAAACCTCGATGTTCTCGAAAATACGATCGTTGCCCAAACGACTGTACTCAAACGCGACCACTCTGAAGCTGAAAAAATTGCTAAAGAGAATCTGGAAAAAGTTGGCATGGGAGAACGCTACTGGCAGGCCAAGCCTAAACAACTTTCAGGTGGACAAAAGCAACGTGTAGCTATCGCTCGCGCACTCTCCATGAATCCTGACGCCATTCTCTTCGACGAACCAACATCTGCTCTGGACCCAGAAATGGTCGGAGAAGTCCTCAAAATTATGCAGGATCTGGCTCAAGAAGGCTTGACCATGATCGTCGTAACCCACGAAATGGAGTTTGCTCGCGATGTCTCCCACCGTGTCATCTTCATGGACAAAGGCGTCATTGCAGAAGAAGGCAAACCAGAAGACCTCTTTACGAACCCTAAAGAGGAACGGACACGAGAATTTCTTCAACGCTATCTCAACTAACAAACAAAGGCTGCATATTTTATGCAGTCTTTTTGCTAACTGTTTGAAAAACAAAAGGCAGACCCATTTTAAGAATCTGCCTGTAAGCCTAGTTTAATCTTCAAATTTTTCATGATTCTTATCATAAAAATCAATCAAGCCTAGGGCTGTTTCAAATGAAATATTTTTTACCTTTGCACGACCCTGCGCTAGAGCGATGATTGACATTTCACGCGCATTTGTTTCCTTAGAGATACGGTAACCTGTGATTTTCTTATCACGAACCCAGCCAACAACTGATTCTACTTTTTCAAAGTTTGATTTAGCCATGTTCTTCTCCTATTTTGTTCTTTACGATACTGAAATATATCCATTCTTTTAGGATTATCCAAAAAACATCTACTTATTGAAAACAAATAATGAATTATTATTACTTAGCTTTTAAAGCTGATAATATGCTTGTTCGTATATCTTCAACTCCATCAGGATTTGCTGGTAGGAAGATGGTGTTATTGCCCTTATTGTCTGCGAAATTATTCAAAGTATCCAAATACTGATTTGTTAATAGAATGGACATAATCTGGGCTTCCGTGAGTTCAACATTGGCTCCTTTTAATTCTTGAATAGAATCAGCAAGTCCGTCAACAATAGCCTTACGCTGTTCTGCAATCCCTACCCCGTGTAGGCGATCTTTTTCTGCCTCTGCTTCCGCCGCAGTCACGATTTTAATCTTATCTGCTTCTGCAAGTTCTTGCGCAGCGACTCTCTTACGTTGGGCAGCATTGATTTCATTCATTGATTGTTTAACTTCAGCGTCAGGCTCAACCTTCGTAATCAGTGTTTTTACAATGATGTAACCATATGTAGACATTTCTTCTGCTACTTGTTTTTGAACTTCTAATGCGATTTCGTCTTTTTTCTCAAATAGTTCATCCAAGGTCAATTTCGGCACGGACGAACGCAAGGCATCCTCAATATAGGATTTGATTTGAGCTTCTGGTCTCATTAGTTTATAGTAAGCATCTGTGACATTGTTCTCATTCACTCGATACTGAGTTGCCACATTCATGGTCACAAAGACGTTATCCTGCGTTTTTGTTTCCACGACAATCTCACTTTGCAATAGGCGCAACTGCACTCTGGCTGCAATTCTATCAATCCCAAAAGGCGCTCGCATATGAATCCCACTGTTACTCAACTTTTGGTATTTACCAAAGCGCTCAATAATGGCGACAGACTGCTGCCTTACAACATACACAGAGCTGATAATAATCGCTGATGCAATCAGCACTAGAATAAAGAGAACAAGTAAAACATGTAAAACCATGGGAATCTCCCCCTTTCGTCACCCTCATTATAGCACCATCATATTTATTATGCAAATAATATGATAGCAAATTTATTTTAGACTAGCATATTATATAAAGTCTCATTCCCATTCAAATTAATATATGATGGGTCAAACTTCTCCATTCGATGAATCAAACCAGCATAATCATGTTTATCTGCAAGAGCAATCCCAATCAATACTGGACCTGTCCCCTTGCTTGCTCGTTTGATATATTCAAAACGAGTGATGTCATCATTGGGTCCCAAAATGTCATTTACAAACTCTCGTAGAGCTCCTGGACGCTGTGGGAAGTTCACAACAAAGTAATGCTTGATGCCATCATAAATCAAGGCGCGTTCTTCCATCTCCGGCATGCGGTTGATATCGTTGTTCCCTCCAGAAATGATACAACAAATCGTCTTACCTTTGATATAGTCTGATAAAACTTCCAAGGCTGCAACGCTAGCAGCTCCTGCTGGTTCTGCTACAATTCCTTGCTTGGAATAAAGATCAATCAAAGTCTCCGAAATTAAGCCCTCATCCACTCCGATAAGCGTTTCAACATTCTTACGTGTCGCTTCATAAGTTAATTGTCCAACTTTCTGTACAGCTATCCCATCAGCAAACTTATCAATTTCTTTGAGTTTAACTGGTCCTCCAGCTTCAAAGGCTGCCTTCATCGAACGGGCACCATTGGCTTCTACACCAATTACTTCGATAGCGGGATTGGTTTCTTTGATATAGGTCGAAACCCCTGCAATCAGTCCACCACCACCTACTGGCACTAGTACTGTATCAAAATCAATAGACTCTTTACGGGCTTCTTCAAGAATTTCATAGGCCACAGTCCCTTGACCAGCTTGAACATGGATATCATCAAAAGGATCAATGAAGGTACGGTTTTCTGACAACGTAAACTCTTGCGCTGCCTTAGCAGAAGCATCAAATGTATCCCCAACCAACTTGATTGTCACAAACTCTCCACCGAAAAAGCGAACCTGGCCAATCTTTTGTTGCGGTGTTGTGATGGGCATAAAGATTGTTGCAGGAATCTTCATCTCATTACAAGTATAGGCGACACCTTGGGCGTGATTTCCCGCAGAGGCACAGACTACACCACGCTCACGTTCTTCTTTTGTTAGTTGAGAAATGGCATAATAGGCTCCACGAATTTTAAAAGAGCGAACTCGTTGCGCATTCTCCTTTTTGAGATAAATCTTTGCTTGGTATTTTTCTGATAAATAATGATCATATTCTAGTGGTGTATCAACTACTACACCACTCAAAACTTTGTGGGCTTTCACCACATCTTTTGCACTTAGCATTGTCTCCTCCTCAAATACTGTTTAAGATAAAAAGCGAGTTAGGTACCCCCAACTCGCCTTCTGTTTTTCTTCACAAGAATTAGTTGTAGATTTTGAATGCGTCGTCGTCGTTTTTACCAACGAAAGGCATTGCTTTACGCAATTCTGCACCGACTTTTTCGATTTCAAGGTTAGCTGCTTGTTCACGGTAAGCAGTGAGTTTTGGACGACCAGCCTTGTAGTCATTCACAAAGTCATTTGCAAATTTACCATTTTGGATATCTGCCAAAACAGCTTTCATGTTTTCTTTCACTTGCTCAGTAATCACACGTGGACCTGATACATAGTCACCGTATTCAGCAGTGTTTGAGATAGATTGACGCATTTTCTTGAATCCACCTTCATAGATCAAGTCAACGATCAATTTCATTTCATGAAGAACTTCAAAGTAAGCCAATTCTGGGGCATAGCCTGCTTCTGTCAAGACTTCAAAACCTGCTTCGATAAGGGCAGTCAAACCACCACAAAGTACAGCTTGTTCACCAAACAAATCTTCTTCAGTTTCTTCTTTGTAAGTTGTTTCAAGCAAACCTACACGAGCTGCTCCAACACCTTTACACCAGTCCATAGCAATGTTTTTCGCATTTCCTGTAGCGTCTTGGTAGACTGCATAAAGAGCCGGAACACCAAATCCTTCTTCATAAGTACGACGTACCAAGTGTCCTGGCCCTTTAGGAGCACACATGAAGACATCGACATCTGCAGGAACTTTGATAAATTCAAAGTGAATGTTGAAACCATGAGCAAATCCAACTGCATTTCCAGCTTCCAAGTTTGGAGCGATTTCTGCTTCGTACAATTCTTGTTGAATTTCGTCTGGTGCCAAGATCATGATAACGTCAGCCAACTTAGTTGCTTCTGCTACTGTATAAGTGTCAAAACCATCTTCTTTTGCTTTGTCAAAAGATTTACCTGGACGTACACCGATAATGACATCACGACCTGAGTCACGCAAGTTTTGCGCATGCGCATGTCCTTGTGAACCATAACCGATTACGGCGATTTTTTTACCGTCAAGCGCTGCTACTTTAACATCTTTTTCGTATTCCATTTGAACTGCCATAGTTTTTCTCTCTTTTCTATTATTTATTGCCTCTTAGGCGGTTTTACCAAATTTTAGTTGGATTTTTAGTCGCGGGTAAATCCAGTTGCACCCGTACGAGCGATATTTTTAATACCGTATGGTCGAATCACTCGCAATAAAGCTTCACTCTTTTCAGCATTTCCAGTCATCTGAATAGTGATGGAGCTTGGCGCCACATCAACTACCGTTGCACGGAAGGGTTGAATAATAGCCAAGATTTCTGCACGTTTTTCAGCAGGAGCAGATACCTTCACCAATATAACTTCTCTTTCCAAGTGTGGCTTATCCGTGATATCTCGAATGCGAATCACATCAATCTGACGGTTGAGCTGCTTGATGATTTGCTCGACCTCATCATGAGAAGCTACATCAATAATGATGGTAATCCGTGAAACGTTTGGATCCTCTGTCGCACCAACTGAGATACTCTCAATGTTGACCTGACGACGAGAAAGGACACCTGTAAAGCGATTGAGGACTCCTGAACGATTTTGTAGTTTTGCCGTTAACATTCTACGCATGGAACTTCACCCCCAACATCTCATGATTGCTCTTACCAGCTGGTACCATCGGTAAGACCTGTTCCTTACGAGAAATATCCACCTCGATAAACATCGGCACAGCCTCCAGAATAGCCTCTAGATCTTTTTCTATCGTTTCTGGATTGTCAAATTTATAATTTTTAATGCCGTAAGCCTGTGCCATCAGCTGGAAGTCAGGAAGAGCGTCAAAGACCGACTCTGAAGTTCTACCCTCATAGAAGGATTCTTGCCACTGACGGACCATTCCTAGGGAGTGGTTATTCAACATGACAACCTTAATTGGCACCTTGTAGATGTTTAGGATAGCTAGTTCTTGGTTGGTCATTTGGAAGCCACCGTCACCGACAAAAAGGATAACTTCTTTTTCTGGATTGGCAATCTTGGCTCCGATAGCTGCAGGAACCCCGAATCCCATGGTACCCAAACCACCTGAAGTGACTAACTGACGCTCATTTTGGTAAGGATAATACTGAGCTGTCCACATTTGGTGTTGCCCGACGTCTGTGACAACAATAGCATCTCCATTCGTCAATTCACCAATTCGTTCAATGACTGCCTGCGGTTGAACCACACGTTCTTTCTTATCATAAGAACGAACACGATTCTTGTCCTTGGTGACTTTTTCAATCCACTTTTCAGTATTGTTATGAACAGTTGGTTCTGCTAAAAGCATCTGCAAAGCTTTCTTAGCGTCCCCGACCACTGGAATATCTGCACTGATAATCTTACCAATCTCAGCTGGGTCAATGTCGATATGAGCAACCTTGGCATTTTTAGCAAAGGTCTTAGGATTTCCAGTTAAGCGGTCATCGAAACGGCAACCAATACTAATCATAAAGTCCGCTTCGGTCATGGCAATGTTAGCTGCGAAAGAACCGTGCATACCTCCCATTCCTAGGAAGAGCGGATGGCTAGTCGCAATCGTACCTTGCCCCAAAAGACTGGTCACGACTGGAATTTGGTAACGTTCAGCAAACTCATTGAGCTCAGCAGCCGCTTCTGCGTAACTAACCCCACCACCAGCTAGCAATACGGGTTTCTTAGCCTTAGACAATTGCTTCAAGATTTTCTTGATTTGCATGTCGTTTGGTTCTATCGTCGGTTGATAACTCGGTAAATGTACTTCTGGTGAATAGATGAAGTCTGTTTCGAGGGCAGATACATCTTTTGGCAGGTCAATCACGACAGGCCCTGGGCGACCTGTGGTCGCGATATGCACAGCTTCCGTAATGATACGAGGAATGTCAGCCGTTTCACGGACTTGGTAATTGTACTTGGTAATGGGCATGGTAATACCGACAATATCCGCCTCCTGAAAGGCATCCTTCCCAATGCCTGCTCGAGCGACTTGTCCCGTAAAGACCAAGAGGGGAACGCTATCGCTCATGGCATCCGCGATTCCTGTAATGGCATTTGTTGCTCCCGGTCCACTCGTGACGACGGCAACGCCCAACTTTCCAGTTGATTTGGCATAACCTTCAGCTTCATGCAAACAGCCTTGTTCATGGCGACCCAAGATGTGGCGAATGCCTTTGAAATTATAAATCGCATCATATAAAGGCAAGACAGCCCCACCAGGATAACCAAATATGGTATCAATTCCTAAATCACGGAGGGTTTCCAAAACTAGATCCGATCCCGTCTTAGGAGCGTCTAAACTGATTTTCTCCATTGTTCCCCTTTCTCTTCTCTTAAAAATAGCTTGTTACTATCATACCATTTTTTCAAAAATTTTCAAGACAAAAGAAGCAATTTTCTGAATTTTCTATCTAAACGTGTTTTTATGAATGTTTTTCCTATTTTTATAAATATGAATAGGGAATTGAACGATTTTATTACTACCAAATTTAGTTTAGGGTATATTTTTCTAACCTTCCTTGATATAGAACATAAAAAGGAAGCCACTAAGTGACTTCCTTCTAGAGTGAGGACTGATTAGTCTTCACCTTTGTTTTTCTTAATGATTTCTTCTTGTACTGATTTAGGTACATCTTCGTAGTGGTCAAATACCATCATGAAGGTACCACGTCCTTGAGATGCAGAACGAAGAACTGTTGCGTAACCGAACATTTCAGCAAGTGGAACGTAAGCACGTACGATTTGACTGTTACCGTGTGCTTCCATACCATCAACACGTCCACGACGAGCAGTTACGTGACCCATAACATCACCAAGGTTTTCTTCAGGAACAGTGATGGTTACAAGCATCATTGGCTCAAGGATAGCTGGTTGTGCAGTCTTAGCAGCTTCTTTAAGAGCAAGTGAAGCCGCGATCTTGAAGGCAGTTTCAGATGAGTCGACATCGTGGTATGAACCATCGTAAAGCTTAGCTTTAACGTCAACCATTGGGTAGCCTGCAAGAACACCGTTAGCCATAGATTCTACCAAACCTTTTTCAACCGCTGGGATAAATTCACGAGGAACCACACCACCGACGATTGCGTTTTCGAATTCGAATCCTTTACCTTCTTCGTTTGGAGTAAATTCAATCCATACATCACCGAATTGACCTTTACCACCAGACTGACGTTTGAAGAATCCACGTGCTTGAGTAGAAGCGCGGAATGTTTCACGGTAAGATACTTGAGGAGCACCTACGTTCGCTTCAACTTTGAACTCACGACGCATACGGTCAACAAGGACATCAAGGTGAAGCTCACCCATACCAGAGATAACTGTTTCACCAGTTTCAACGTTTGTTTCAACGCGGAATGTTGGATCTTCTTCAGCCAATTTTTGAAGGGCGATACCCATCTTGTCTTGGTCTGCTTTAGATTTTGGCTCAACCATCAATTGGATAACTGGTTCTGGAACGTTGATTGACTCAAGGATGATTTTAGCTTTTTCATCAGTCAAAGAGTCACCAGTTGTAGTATCTTTCAAACCAACGGCAGCAGCGATATCACCTGAGTAAACAGTGTCGATTTCTTGACGGCTGTTAGCGTGCATTTGAAGGATACGTCCGATACGTTCACGTTTACCTTTAGAAGTGTTCAATACGTAAGAACCTGATTGAAGAACACCTGAGTAAACACGGAAGAATGTCAAACGACCTACGAATGGGTCAGTCATAATCTTGAAGGCAAGAGCTGCAAATGGCTCTTCATCAGATGCTGGACGAGTTTCTTCTTCATCAGTATCTGGGTTAATACCTTTGATCGCTGGGATGTCAAGTGGACTTGGAAGGTAGTCGATAACTGCATCAAGCATCAATTGAACACCTTTATTCTTGAAGGCAGAACCACACAATACTGGGAAGAATTCAACGTTGATAGTCGCTTTACGGATACCAGCTTTCAATTCTTCGTTAGTGATTTCTTCACCTTCAAGGTATTTCATCATCAATTCTTCGTCAGTTTCAGCAACTGCTTCGATCAATTTTTCACGGTATTCTTGAGCTTGGTCAAGGTATTCAGCTGGAATATCTTCTTCAAGGATATCTGTACCAAGGTCGTTAGTATAGATTTCAGCTTTCATTTTGATCAAGTCGATGATACCACGGAAGTCATCTTCAGAACCGATTGGCAATTGGATTGGGTGTGCATTTGCTTGAAGACGATCGTGAAGTGTGCTTACAGAGTAAAGGAAGTCAGCACCGATTTTGTCCATTTTGTTGGCAAATACGATACGTGGAACTCCGTATTCAGTTGCTTGACGCCAAACTGTTTCAGTTTGAGGCTCAACACCTGATTGTGAGTCAAGAACGGTAACCGCACCATCCAATACACGAAGAGAACGTTGTACTTCGATTGTGAAGTCCACGTGTCCTGGTGTGTCGATGATGTTTACGCGGTGGTTGTTCCATTGAGCTGTTGTCGCAGCAGATGTGATAGTGATACCACGTTCTTGCTCTTGCTCCATCCAGTCCATTTGTGACGCACCTTCGTGTGTTTCACCGATTTTGTGGATTTTACCAGTGTAGTAAAGAATACGCTCAGTAGTTGTTGTTTTACCGGCATCGACGTGAGCCATGATACCGATATTACGAGTTTTTTCAAGTGAAAATTCGCGTGCCATGAGGTTAGTTTCTCCTATTTTTTATTTTACAATCTATTATAACATTATTTAGAAAAAACGGATAGGCAGGACCTACCCGTTCTCAATGATTATCTTGTTTTTGTTGGTTTCAACTTGTGTGAAAAGTTGAATTGAACTCGGGCTAAAGTTAGTTAGCCGATTTGAGCCGGAACGGGATGCTGTGTGAAAAAGATAAACTTCCTTGTATTCGTCGAATACTGCGTCAGTTTCCTATTTTCACTTTGCATCCTTACCGTTCCTAGCATCATAATTGAACTCGGGCTAAAAGCTCGGAAAATAGATAAGCTTTCCTAGAATCTTTGATTCTACGTCAAGCTTCCTAATTTTCAGTCGCTTTTTTAACGCCCTTAGTATCTTATTCTTACCAACGGAAGTGTGCGAAGGCACGGTTAGCTTCAGCCATACGGTGAGTGTCTTCACGTTTCTTAACAGCTGCACCAGTGTTGTTCGCAGCGTCCAAGATTTCTTTTGCAAGACGGTCTTGCATTGTGTGTTCACCACGAAGGCGAGCGATTGTTACCAACCAACGAAGTCCAAGTGTTGTACGACGTTCTGGACGAACTTCAACTGGGACTTGGTAGTTAGATCCACCAACACGACGTGCACGTACTTCAAGTACAGGCATGATGTTTTCCATAGCTGTTTCAAATACTTCAAGTGCATCGTTACCAGTAGCTTCTTTGATTTGCTCAAAAGCACCGTAAACGATTGAAGCAGCTGTACCACGTTTACCATCAAGCATAACGCGGTTGATAAGACGAGTAACTAGTTGTGAATTGTAAAGCGGATCTGGCAATACGTCACGTTTTGGAGCTCTATTTTTACGACTCATTTCTCTTTATCCCCTTTCCTTATGCTTTTGGACGTTTAGTACCGTATTTAGAACGGCCTTGTTTACGATCGTTAACACCTGCAGTATCAAGTGCACCACGGACGATATGGTAACGTACCCCTGGAAGGTCTTTTACACGTCCACCACGAAGAAGCACCACGCTGTGCTCTTGCAAGTTGTGTCCGATACCTGGGATGTAGGCAGTAACTTCGATAAGGTTGCTCAAACGTACACGAGCGAATTTACGAAGGGCTGAGTTAGGTTTTTTAGGTGTCATTGTTCCAACACGAGTTGCAACACCACGTTTTTGTGGTGAAGAAACATTTGTTTGAACTTTTTTATGACTGTTGTAACCAACGTTCAAAGCTGGTGATTTAGATTTTTCTACTTTTGATTTACGCGGTTTGCGAACCAATTGGTTAATTGTAGGCATCTACATTCTCCTGTGTTTTTTTATTTTTGGTGATGATACACTTGGTGACAGCTACCATCTGTGTGTACTTTTGCAACATTTGTCAGCACGTCCCTGTACACTTTTGAGAGACCAAAAGTAAAAAGTACCGTCTATTATTGTAACACATTTTTTCCTTCATTGTCAAGATGTTTTTCATTTTTATTCTAATCTTTTAACTCTTTGACACTAGCTCTCACCGCTTTTCTAAAACAAAAAAGGAGGCAATTTTGCCTCCTACATTCTAGTATGGATTTCCTTCAATTTAGCAATCATTTGAGTTGTTATCAAAGCCAACCAGATTCTTTTGCAATGTTGGCTGCCTCTGTTCGATTACCAGCATCTAGTTTCGAAAGAATATTGGTGACATAGTTTCGGACGGTTCCATTTGATAGATAGAGTTGGTCTGCGATTTCTTGATTAGATAAGCCCTGAGCGATTCCCTTTAAAACAGCGATTTCTTGCTCTGTTAACGGATTGGGATGCGTCATCACCACTTCCATCAATTCAGGGGAATATTCCTTGCGCCCTTCGAGAACAGTGTGCAAGGTTTGCATGAGGTCTGCAATGCTTCTTTCTTTTAAGACATAAGCATCCACTCCAGCCTTGATCGCTCGTTCAAAATAGCCTGGGCGCTTGAAGGTTGTCACCACAACTACCTTTGTTTCTAACTTTTCTGCTCGTATCCACTCCAAGACTTCGAGACCTGTCTTAACAGGCATCTCTACATCAAGAATGGCGATATCTACAGACTCTTTTTCTAAAAGTTGGATTGCTTCTTGCCCATTCTTGGCTTGTAGGACAGACTCTACATCTGGTTGAAAGGTAAGCAACTGGCACATAGCATCTCGCAACATACTTTGATCTTCTGCAACAAGTAGTTTCATCTTAGTTTCTCTCCTTATAAGGTAGTCGAACCTGCACTTCAGTCGGCTGTTTCTGACTGATTACCTTTACTTCTCCTGAAAAAGGAAGGACACGGTCTCGAACGGTATGGAGCTCATCTCCTTTTAGAGAAGCAAAGCCACAGCCATCATCTCTTACTGTTAAAATGAGTTCTTTCTCTGTTCGTTCTAATTTTAAGTAGGCTTTCGACGCTTTGGCATGTTTGATGATGTTGGTCACTAACTCAAGTAAAATCATGGAGGCCGTTGATTCTAATTCCTGAGTTAGGCTAGCAGTATCTAGTTGGTGATTGATTTCCGTTTCAATTCCTGCAATTTCCAGCATTTTTTTAACAGTCACAAACTCGGAAGCAAGTGTTCTGGTTTTGAGATTTTCAATGATGGTACGAACTTCATTCATAGATTCTTTACTGATCTGATGAATTTCTTTTAATTCTTTTTCCACTTGAGGATAGGCCTGCATTTGAAGAAGTTGGAGGGCAAGATCCGTCTTCACACTCAGCATGGCGAAGGTATGGCCTAGACTGTCATGGAGATCCTGGCCGATACGACTGCGTTCATTTTCAGCCAAGAAAAGATTGAGCTTAGCATTTTGCTTTCTCTTTTCTTCTTTTATTTCCTCTGATACTCGAATTCGGTAGAGACCAAAGGTAAAAGCATCAGAAAAGACAAAGGTCAGCAAGAAAAAGAGCAGTTGCCAGGGACTAACATGATTGACCATATAAATCCCGGTTAAAATCAATGGCTGCAAGACAACAAAACTGACAAAACGCCAAGAGTGAAGAGAAATCTCATCCAGCTCATAAATGAGGAGATTAGATAAATAAAAGATAAACCATGTGAAACCCGAATTCAGCCAAACCGATGTATAAAAAATGTAGGCAATCATGACCCACCAAGCCAGCCACTGCACAGTACGGTTTTGACTTAATAAAATCGAATAAAAGGCTAAGACAAATAATAATGTCCAGAACAAGGTTAAAAGCGGGTACTCTCCACTGATGACACCCGCTATAGGAAAGATGATAAACACTAATGAAATATGAAACATATAATGAGTGTTTTTTAATTTTTCCAACATAGATTTATTTTACCTCGATCCGTTTTTTCAGCTGGATTACCAGTACACCAAAGAAAACTGTATAACCTAGTACAACCAAGGTGGCAAGAATGTTAAACTCGTGGTGTTCCATATAAGTAGAGACGACCTGCATCAGTTGATAGGTTGGAGTCAGTTTTCCAATGGATTGGAGCCATTCTGGGAAGGAACTCAAAGGGAACCAGAGTCCACCTAGGACAGCCAAAGCAATATAGGCAATATTTCCAATAACCGTCATCAATTGAGCACTGGGAAGCAAGCTCACCAAGACACCCATGCTGATAAAGACCACGCTTCCGACCAGCAAAATAACTCCAATCACCAACCAATCAAGCCAAGGCAGAGTCACTCCACGGACAAAATGACCAACCGAAAAGACAACTATAATTGATAACAAGAAAGTCAGCAGAGTACTGAACAGTTTTGATACATAATATTCTACCATAGATACTGGAGAATGTTGAATCAATTTTTGCCAGTTGTTTGTCTTATCAGACTCGAGTGTGCTAGGGATACTGAAAAAGGCGCTTGACATGATACTAAAGAGCGTCATGGCAAAAAGATAGGCTTGAAGAGCAATTTCTGGAATGTCTGACCCTGACATCATACCAGAGAAAATAAGGTAAAACACACTTGGAAGTCCGATGGATAGCAAGTAGTAGACTGCTTGCCGTTTCATCAGAATGATTTCCACTTTCATGAGACTTGTCATATTTTTCATCGTCAATCTCCTTTAGTCTTGAGTCGTTTCAAAGATACTATCTAAGAGAGTTCGATTGCGAACTTCAATTTCTTCGATCGTGCAGCCCTGTTCTTGCAAGACTTTCCATACCTGGCTGGCTTCTTTGGTTGTGAAGGAAAGAGCATTTTGCTTGATTTCAAGCTCTTGAACCTGATCCAAAGTTCTGATAACTTCCTGATAAGTTAGAGGTACCATAAAATGTTTTTCTTGTTCTTCACCACGCATAGCATAAGGCGTCGTGTCACGAATCAATTCTCCCTTATGGAGGACCAAAATGCGATCAGCCGTATGTTCCACCTCTTCGATATAGTGGGAAGAATAAACAATGGTCACACCATTTTTCTTTAATCGATTAACAATTTTCCAAAAATGCTGGCGTGTCGAGGTATCCATGGCAGCAGTTGGCTCGTCTAAAAATAGAATTTTCGGACGACCTATTAAAGTCAACACGAAAGAGAACAAACGTTTTTGCCCACCAGACAACTTGCCCGCTAGCTGATTTTTCTGCTTGTCTGAGAATCTCAGCAAGTCATCAATTTCTTTGTCTGAAAGGCTGTCGGGATAAAGTGACTTGAAAAATGATAGAAGTTCTTTCACTTTCAAGCTTTGAACAACTGCATTTTCTTGGGGCAAGACAGAAATAAGCTGCTTTAATCGAGGATCTGTTGGTGCAAAGCCTTGAATGGCTACATGTCCTGAGCTCATGAACTTGTCGCCTAAGAGGCAATCAATCAAGGTTGTTTTACCTGCTCCGTTAGGCCCAATCAAAGCGACACATTCACCATGGTGGATTTCAAAAGAGATGTTCCGCAAGATCTCCTTGTCTTTTATTTTCTTACTCAATTTCTCAACTTTAATCACAGTCATGAGATTCTCCTTTCAACCACTCCATTCCCATAGGGAAAACAACGAAAACCATAAATCCAAAACCCCAAGCACCACGAATAAATTGGCGAAGCAAGGTTTGGTCAAACCAACCAGTAAACATTTCCACTAACCATACCAAGAGTGACAGGCCGATAAAGAGATAGATGATTGCCTTTTTCATTCCTCAAACTCCTTTTTCACATCTCTGACCAATTTTAAACCTTCTCTGACAAGCCAAGACATCATTCCAAAGCCAGCAAAGAGCTCCCAAGGAAAATGATAGAAACCCTCATCCAATCCTGAAAACATGAGATAGGTCATAACTCCCGCTGCTACTAAACTCACTGCGACAATCATTTTATTTTTCATTTCTTCTTCCTCCAGTTTCTACTTCAATTATAGTCTTTTGAAGTTGACGGAGCTAGATGCTTCTGTCACTAGGAAATATGACAAATGTCATAAAAAGAGGCGGTGGGATAGATATCCCTATACTAAGCATCAATTTCCTAGTCCCTAGGTCCCGTGAATAAGATTAGAAACCGTTTGAAGTCTAAAAAAGCCTGATCTTCGTTCGTTGCTCGTACAAAGGATTCTTACAAATAAAAAGAGGGCAGGATTTTTCGTCCTAGCCTCTTTCGTTTATTCTTCTTTGAATCCTTGTAATTTTAAACCAGCAATCAGAGCGTTTGGCTTCTTAAAGTCTTCTATACTATCCTCAAGTGGTTCAAAGAAATAAGTCTTTTTAACTCTATCCATATCTGCTTTTTCAAGGTCAAGATCGATAACTATTCTCACCTTCTTATTATCGGCGATAAAATATTCAACCTTAACACCAGGTTCGTCCTTGATTTCAATATACTCTGGAGAGCTTTCCACAGCTTCGCGAAAGACTGCTTGAAATTCTTCTGGAGTAATTTCTGCAGGAATCTCCTCTCCCATTTCTCCCAACATATCCATCTTGTATCGTTTTACAACATCTGTATAAACAAAAGTCATGGTTACATCAAGTTCGTTCATCTTCCCTTTAAGGACTTTGGTTGTTTCCTTGATTTCTTCTTTTACCTGACTGGCCTGACTAGATGAATCAACCGAACTTGCTGAACTACTTGACTCTGTTGTTGCGGTGTTGGTTTGACCACAGCCAGCAAGAGCAAGTAATGCTACAAAAATCAATCCTAAAACTTTTTTCATAAATCTCCTATTCCACACTGAAAAGATATGGATATACAGGTTGTTGACCTTGATGAATCTCTACTTCAACATCTTCAAATTCTTCTGCGATTTCTTGGGCAATTTCATTGGCAAGTTCTTCGCTTCCGTCTTCACCGACATAGAAAGTCACGATTTCACTATCTTCGTCCAACATATGTTTCAAAGTTTCAGTCAAGGTTTGGTGCATGTCAGGGTTTGACACAAGGATTTTGCCATCAACCATACCAAGATTGTCATTTTCATGGATTTCCAAACCATCGATAGTTGTGTCACGAACGGCAGTCGTTACACTACCGCTGATGACATCGCCAAGAGCTGCAGTCATTCGTTCTTTATTTTCTTCGATAGACTTGCTTGGGTCAAAGGCAAGGAGGCTCGTCAAACCTTGAGGAATTGTACGTGCTTCTACCACAACAGCAGGTTGTTCAAGCACTTCAGCCGCAGACTGAGCTGCCATAAAGATATTTTTGTTGTTTGGTAAGAAGATAATGTTGCGAGCATTGACTTGCTCAACAGCCTTGATAAAGTCCTCTGTTGAAGGGTTCATCGTCTGCCCGCCTTCAATGACATAATCCACACCTTGGGCACGGAAGATATCTGCCAATCCTTGACCAGCTACTACTGCGATAAGGGCATACTCCTTCTCTTCAGCTGGCTTGCTGACTTGTGCTGCTTCTTTTTCAACTTGTGCTTCGTGTTGGTTGCGCATGTTGTCCACTTTAACCTTGACCAAGCTACCATATTTAAGACCTTCTTGCATAACAAGACCTGGGTCTTCTGTATGGACGTGAACTTTGACGATCTCATCATCGTTGACGACAAGTAGAGAATCGCCTAGCTCATTCAAGTAATTGCGGAATTCATCATAGTCAAAGTCCTTAGAATAAGTTGGTCCTTGTTTGAGAGCAACCATGATCTCCGTACAATAACCGAAGGTAATATCCTCAGTTGCCACATGACCTGCTACAGACTTGTGGTGCTCTGCATTGATCATTTCACTCATGTTAGCAGGAGTCGCTACAAAGTCTTCAGAAGCACTGTATTCACCAGTAAGAGCTGAAAGGAATCCTTCGTAGATGAAGACCAAACCTTGACCACCTGAGTCTACCACACCAACTTCCTTAAGGACTGGAAGCATTTCTGGTGTCTTAGCCAAAGCTGCTTTTGCACCTTCCAAGGCTGCACGCATGACCTCAACAGCATCATCTGTCTCCTCGGCTTTTTTCTTAGCCCCAATAGCCGCTCCACGAGAAACAGTCAAAATGGTCCCTTCAACTGGTTTCATAACCGCTTTATAAGCTACTTCGACACCGGATTGGAAGGCAAGAGCCAAGTCTTGACCTGTTAATTCATCTTTTTCCTTGATAGCCTGAGAGAAGCCACGGAAGAGCTGAGAAGTGATAACCCCTGAGTTCCCACGCGCACCCATCAAGAGCCCTTTGGCAAGAATGCTCGCTACTTCTCCAACTGTAGAAGCAGGCTTGTCTGCTACTTCTTTCGCACCATTCTCAATGGTCATTCCCATGTTTGTCCCAGTATCTCCATCTGGAACTGGAAAGACGTTTAATGAATTGACATATTCTGCTTGCTTATTCAAACGAGTTGATGCAGCCTGCACCATCTCTTGGAATAAACTGGTAGTAATTTTTGACACGATTATTCTCCTACAACTTTGATATTTTGAATGTAGACATTCACAGTCTGAGCAGTAATTCCTAGTTGATTTTCTAAACTAAAACGAACACGCTCTTGAATGTTTTTTGACACTTCGCTTATCTTTACTCCGTAGCTCAATACGGTATAAACATCAACTGCAATGCTACCATCTTCGGCTGCTTTTATAACAACACCCTTAGAATAATTTTCCTTACCAAGAAGGGCTTGGAAATTGTCTTTGAGGGCATTTTTACTAGCCATACCGACCACACCAAAAATCTCAGTTGCGGCACCACCTACTACGGTTGCAATCACTTCATCTGTCAGTTCGATTTGACCATCTTTTGTATTAATTTTTACAGTCATTTTTTTTACCTCAACTAGTTGATACTCTATTTTATCATATTTCAGCCCAAGTGTAAAAGCAGAATGCTGTATCTGCGTATATTTACTCTATTTTTCAAATGGTTTTATCCTTAGAGCAAAAGAAAAAGACCTAAGCGGTCTTTTCATTTTTATTAAACGCGTTCAACTTTACCTGATTTCAAAGCACGAGCTGAAGCCCAAACTTTTTTAGGTTTACCATCGATAAGAACAGTAACTTTTTGAAGGTTTGGTTTTACGGCACGTTTTGTTTGGTTCATCGCGTGTGAACGGTTGTTTCCAGATACAGTCTTACGACCTGTAAAGTAACATACTTTAGCCATTGTGTTTTCCTCCTATTAGATCTAATATAGCGGATGTGCTAGCACCACATACCGTACTATGTTATCACACTTTCTTGAATTTATCAAGGGCCTAAACTATTTTTTTATTTAACGTAAACAACTCCAAGTTTACCAAAGGCCACTTCTCCACGGATAATCAAGGTTTTGTTTGTTGGCGCTACAGGAGCATCTGCCTTAGCTGCACCAAAGGAGGTTTCTACTTTCAAATCGACACGCCAGTGTTGTGGAACATAGACAGTTGCATTCCCGAAGGCCACTTCAATATTTAAAGTTGCAAAATCACCTAACATCTCTGCATTATCATAGTAGATTTTAGCATCCCCAAAAGCGACTTCCACTTGGTCATCTACGAGATCTTGATCTTGCTTATAGAAGGTCCCGCTACCAAAAGCGACTTCCTTATCCGTGACGACTGTTTTTTTCCCATCGTACCACCATTTTTTTTCATTCCAGAACTTACTTGAGTGAGTAAGATAACCAACACCGAGTACCACCAAGATGCTAGCCCAGATGAGAGAATGATTGGTAACTGGTAACAAGTCATAAGCGTAATTTGCAATGATGAGCGCTAGTAACCCTGTAAAAACTGCCGAAGTGAGATGGCGTCTAAGGATGGACTCAATGGACTTATAAGCAAAAAAAACAATACCTAGTAAAGGCCATATCTTACCATCCAAAGAAGGAATGCCAAAATT
This sequence comes from Streptococcus oralis subsp. dentisani, assembly GCF_003944205.1. Lineage (GTDB taxonomy): Bacteria > Bacillota > Bacilli > Lactobacillales > Streptococcaceae > Streptococcus > Streptococcus oralis_BH. The sequence goes on along the minus strand of NZ_RJPH01000004.1, from coordinate 27,924 downwards.
CCCTTGCAGCAAGATCCAAGCTGCTAAAACCAATAAAACAATACCAAATGCTTTCTTTTTCATGTTTTTTACCTCATGTTTCTTAGATTTTCTTTAAGGAGGGATTGGTAATGCCGTGAGACATGAACCTCCTTGTGCGTCTGATAAAAGGAAATGGTCCCCGTTCCTGAAAAGGACTTGTCCACTGAGTAAATCTGACGGATGTTTGCGATCGTTGACTTGGAAACTCGACTAAAATAACGAGGCAAGATGGACTCCAACTCATAAAGTTTGAGACGAACTTCATAGGCTTCCTTCTGGTTATGAGCGTAGATCTTGCTCCCTTCTGTTTCAAAGAAGAGAATTTCTGAAAGGTCTAGGTAATATTCACCTGTCCCCTTGTAAAAAGTCAACCTCGGAGCCTTTGACTCTTGCAAGAGCCGCTGCAAATCTGCAATTTCATCTGTCAAAGTGGGTGTCTTGATGACAATTTCAGTTTCTTCTAAATCGCCGTCAATCTCAATTCGTAACTTCATCACATCTCCTTTCTGACTCTACTATATCAAAGCTAAGTTAGGAATACAAGGGCAAAAAAGCAAGTGGTCAATTTGAAGCAGTAAGTGGTTGTAGGACTAGCTTAACTTACATGTCAGAATAGGAAGAAAAGGAATCCCCACACCAGACCACAAGCATAGCCAACCAAGACATCCTTGGGATAATGAACGCCCCCTAAAACCCTCACCAAGCCCAGCAAAGCTGAGAAGAGCAAGCATGCTAAGCCAACAGGTAGACTAGCATGCAGACAGGCCATGGAGATGATGGTTGCCGAAAAAACATGGCGACTGGGCATCGACTGTCCCGAGCTATCTTTTTCAAGCAGGGGACAGATATCCCAAGTTTCATAAGGCCGCGGGTGGTTGATTTTCTTACGAAGAAGAGACAAAATCACAAAACCTGATGCAGGAATAAGCACATAAACTCCAACTTGCTGACCAAGTCCTAATTGCAGATAAGTGGTGACTAGCAAGATCAGATAGACTAGGGGCATGGCGACTGTCATCAAACGATTGAAACTGCGTAATAGAAATAAAAGGGTGGGACGACTGGTTAGTCTGGAGCTGATATTTCGATACCATTCTTGATAATTTTTCATTAAATTTCTCATTCATTACCTTGTTTTTGTCTACTGGTGAGACATTTGTCTTCTAGTATAGTGCAGAAAAAGAAGGCCGTCAAGCCTTCTTTTGATTTATTCTTCTGCTTCGTCTTCTGTAAATTGACTATTGTACAAGTCAGCGTAGAAGCCACCTTTCGCCATCAGTTCCTCATGGTTACCTTGTTCGATGATATTGCCATCTTTCATGACAAGAATCAAATCAGCATTACGAATAGTTGACAAGCGGTGGGCGATGACAAAGGAAGTTCTACCCTCCATCAAACGGTCCATGGCTTTTTGAATCAACTCCTCTGTACGTGTGTCGACTGAGGATGTCGCTTCATCCAAAATCAAGAGCGGTGCATCTTTGAGAAGGGCACGAGCAATGGTCAAAAGTTGTTTTTGTCCAACAGACAAGGTCACGGTGTCATCCAAAACAGTGTCGTAGCCGTCTGGCAAAGTCATGATAAAGTGGTGGATTCCTACTGCTTTGGACGCTTCAATCATACGTTCATCACTGATGTCTGTCTGATTATAGATCAAGTTCTCTCGAATCGTTCCTTCAAAGAGCCAAGTGTCCTGCAAGACCATTGAAAATGCATCGTGTACTTCCGAACGCTTCATGTCCTTGGTATCCACACCGTCGATGCGGATACTTCCCTTATCAATCTCATAAAACTTCATCAAAAGATTGACAATGGTTGTCTTACCAGCCCCAGTCGGTCCAACGATAGCGACCTTCTGACCTGCATGAGCTGTCGCAGAAAAATCATGGATGATGGTGCGCTCTGGTGTATAGCCAAAGGACACGTGATCAAAGACTACTTCCCCTTTCATGTTGCTCAATTGTCTTTCCTTGTGAGATTCATCTTGCATCTCTGCTTCAGCTAGAAATTCTAATACACGAGTCATGGCTGCACTCGCTTGTTGCAAGCTCGTAATCCCTTGAGCAATCTGTGACAGAGGTTGGGAGAAGGTCCGTACGTAAACCATAAAGGCTACAGTAATCCCTATATTGATATGTCCTTCTAACGCCAGCGCGGCCCCAACGATGATGACTAAGACATAACTAAAGTTCCCAACAAAGAACATGGCTGGCATCATGATACCAGAGATAAACTGAGATTTCCAGATACTATCATGCAAGTCTTGGTTTAAACCTGCAAATCTCGCTTTGGAGGTGTCCACTGCGTTGTAGCTGGTCACTACATTGTGGCCAGAGTACATCTCTTCCACATAACCATTGACGGCCGCTAGATTATTTTGTTGGGCTTTAAAATAACCCTGTGACTTGGCCATGATTATGGAAACCGCCGCAAAACCAACAAGGGTTGATACAACGGTTACCAATGCCAAAATCCAGTTCATGCCAAACATGGTAATCAAAACAGCAATCAACAAGAAACTAGCTGAAAGAACTGTCCCTAGACTTTGGTTGAGAGATTGCGCTGCCGTATCCACATCATTGGTCACGCGCGAAAGGGTGTCTCCTTGTGAATGACGATCAAAATAGCCAAGTGGCAAACGATTGATTTTTTCAGCGATTGCTGTCCGCAAGCGTTTTGAAAAATGCTGAATGCTCGTTGAAAAGATATAGGCCTGTGTATAGTTAAGGATGGCGCCAAATACATAGAGAATCACTAAAAAGCTAGCAATACTTGACACAGCCTCTAAATCAATTCCAGTCATCAAACCATCTGAAATTAAGTTTGTAATTTCTTTAATCTTAGTTGGACCATAAACGGTAATGATACTTGAAATGACTGCAGCCACAACTGCTATTAGAAGAGGGAGTTGGAGGCCTGCCATATAAGGTTTGCACTGTTTCCAGACCGACACTTTTTTATTTTCCATGTTCCAATTCCTCCTTCGATAGTTGTGAGTAGGCAATTTCTTGGTAGACTTCGTTGGTTGCAAGAAGTTCCTTGTGGGTGCCTTGTCCCACGACTCTACCTTGATCCAAAACTAAGATCAGGTCGGCGTCCATAATGGTAGAAATCCGTTGCGCTACGATGAGCTTGGTCATGGATTTTGTTTTCTCAGCTAGCTCTTGGCGAAGGACACGATCTGTCTTGTAGTCCAAGGCTGAGAAGGAATCATCAAAGATGAGAATCTCTGGTTTACGAGCCAAGGCACGCGCAATGGCCAAACGCTGTCTTTGACCTCCTGAGAAGTTGGTTCCTCCTTGGGCCACTTCTGATGCAAGACCTGCTTCCTTGTCCTCGATGAAGCTTTTAGACTGGGCCAATTCTAGAGCTTGCCACATAGCAGCCTCACTTAGAGGAGTTTCCTTGCTCTTACCAAAGTCTAAGTTCTCCTTGACATCTCCAGAAAAGAGCACAGCTTTTTGTGGAATATAGCCGACCTTATTGCGCAAGTCTTCCAAATCGTAATCTTGCACATTGACACCATCCACTAGGATTTCTCCATCTGAAACGTCGTAAAAACGTGGCAAGAGATTGACAAGCGTGGACTTACCTGATCCAGTTGATCCGATGAAGGCTACGGTTTGACCCGCTTCTGCTTTGAAAGTGACATGTTCCACGACTGCTTCAGAGTTTTTAGAGTAGCGGAAAGTTACATCACGGAATTCCACTTGTCCTTGAACTGAAGGGGCCGCTATCTGTGCATGACTAGGATTTTCAATAGAAGAATGCAAGTCTAGCACCTGATTGATACGTCCTGCAGAAACCAAGGTACGAGGAAGGACGAAAAAGAGAGCACTCATGAGCAAGAAGCCCATCACGACCTGCATGGCATAAGACATGAAGACCACCATATCACTAAAGAGTGGTAGACGGTCTGTCAGGCTAGCATCGTTGATGATATAGGCTCCAATCCAGTAGATAGCTAGACTCAAGCCACTCGAAATCGCCATCATAATGGGGTTCATAATCGCCATCAAACGGGTGACAAAGAGATTAAGACGTGTTACCTCATCGTTGGCTTCCTCAAATTTTTCATCTTGGTAATCTTCTGCATTGTATGCACGAACAACTCGAATCCCAGTCAAACTTTCACGAGTAATGCTATTGAGTTTATCTGTAAGTCTTTGAATGACGGATTGTTTTGGAAAGGCCAGAGTCATGAGAACGGTGGTCATCAAGACATTCACAATAACAGCCACAACGACCGCCCAGAGCCAGTATTCCGATTTCCCAAGGATTTTTCCAATGGCCCAGATAGCCATAATTGGCCCACGAGTGACCACTTGCAAGCCCATGGTAAAGAGCATCTGTACCTGGGTAATATCATTGGTCGTCCGAGTCAAGAGACTGGGGATTGAAAAACGTTTGATCTCTGTCTGCGAAAAATCTAAAACACGATGAAATACGTCTCTACGTAGATGGGTTGTAGAGGATGCTGCAACACGAGCGGCAAAGAAACCAACCATAACAGATGAAAAGAAAGCCAATAAAGACAAACCAATCATCTTCGCAGCTGGTGACCAGAGTTCACCCAACTGCGTTCCAGACGTTCCCAGTAATTCTGTAATTTGCGAAATATAGGTCGGCACTTCTAACTCGAGATAGACCGAGAAACAAGTGAAAAGAATCGTAAGGACAATCATCCCCCACTCTTTTCCTGTAATACGTTTAGCGAGTTTCTTCATCTTCTCCTCCTATCTTCTCAACATTTTTTTGCAACTGACCGAGAACTTTTTCAAATATTGCCAAGTCTGACTTTGAAACACCCTCTAGCAGAATCTGATCGATCCGATCAAAAAATTCCTTAACTTTTTGCATCTGCGAACGCGATTTCTCCGTCAGGCGAACAAATTTTGCCCGCTTATCGCTCGGGCTCGCCTCTAACTCAACCAAACCATTTTGTACCATGCGCTTGACTAGATTACTCGCAACAGATTTGGTAATATTGAGTTCCTGCTCGATATCTTTAATCAAGACCAGATTTTTAGACTGTTCTTGAAAATCTAAAAATCGCAGAACCTGCCCTTGCGGTCCACCCATAAATTCAATGCCACATCGCTTGGCTTCTTTCTGTACCATCAGATGAACCTGGTGTCCAAAACGTTTAAACATTAACATCGGCTTGTCCATGATTGCTCCTTTCTTATCCTTTAAATAGTTCTCACAAGAACTATTTAAGTTTCCATGAGAACTATTTTATCACTTTCAGAAGAGATGTCAAGAAAAAAGTTTCCTAGAGAACTATTTTGGCACAAATTGACATTATGCAATATTTTTTCTATAATAAGCACTAACTACCATGGATAGAAATCCATTCACTCGATGAAGGGAGAAAACTTTCAAATGAAACCAGAAGAACAAAAAGTTTTAGGAATTTTAGCAACTATTTTTGGAGCTATCGCACTTTTAGGGTCTTGGATTCCGTTTATTAACTATCTATCGTTTTTCATCGCTATTGTCGCTTTGATCTTGGGCATTATCGGCCTTATCGTCAACCTTAAAAAACGGAAAACGATGGCCATTATCGGAACATCCCTAGCAATTGCTTCTGTTGTACTTTTCTTTACGACCCAGATACTGTACGCTAATGTCTACAAAGAGTTTGCCAGGGAGTTTAACCGTTCCTATAGGGAGGCAAGTTCCTCAATGGAACGCGAAGAAGAAAGCGACTTGACAGATGATAGCGCCTATTCCATCCCTGAAGAGGAAGAAGACGATACCTTCACCTGGACCCAAGAACAGTTCGACGCCTTAATCGAAGGTGACCTTGACAATAAAGGAAAAGGTGGTACCAACTACAAGGATATTATCAAAAAACACGGACTACCAAATTCCGAATTTGATTCAATCATTGAGGGCTACGACACCAAGAAAATTACCTATATTGGCATTAATGATAGAATCAAAACCGTTACTCTAACCTTTGTAAAACAGGATAATGGTCAACTCTTACTCGTTCATAAAATAGCTGTAGGCCTAGGAGAAAGCCAGCAGCAAAGAGATTCTGGAACCAGAATCTAATCTCAAATATAAAAAGCGAACAGCTAGCAAGTCTGTTCGCTTTTCTATTAGAATCCATCTACGTTTGTGTAGATCTTTTGCACGTCTTCGTCGTCCTCAAGAACGCTGTAAAGTTTTTCAAAGGTTTCAAGGTCTTCGCCTGACAATTCCACTTCAGACTGAGGAATCATTTCCAATTCTGTCACTTGGAATTCTTGGATACCTGACTCACGAAGGGCAACGATAGCTTTGTGAAGGTCTGTTGGAGCTGTGTAAACAGTAATTGTTCCTTCTTCTGCTTCTACATCGTCCACATCCACATCAGCTTCGAGCAAAAGTTCAAAGATGGCATCTGCATCTTCACCTGCAAATACGATCACACCCTTGTTATCAAAGAGGTATGAAACCGAACCTGAAGCACCCATGTTTCCGCCGTTTTTACCAAAAGCTGCACGGACATTAGCTGCGGTACGGTTGACGTTTGAAGTCAAGGTATCAACAATCAGCATAGAACCATTTGGTCCAAATCCTTCGTAACGTCCTTCTGTAAAGGTTTCGTCTGTGTTTCCTTTTGCTTTATCAATCGCTTTATCGATAACGTGTTTTGGCACTTGGGCTTGTTTAGCACGATCGATAACGAATTTCAAAGCGGTGTTTGATTCTGGGTCTGGATCACCTTTTTTAGCTGCTACATAGATTTCTACACCAAATTTTGCATATACTTTAGAGTTAGCTCCATCTTTAGCCGTTTTCTTGGCTACGATATTGGCCCATTTACGTCCCATTAGGAATCTCCTTTTTTCACATTTTAATCTTTCTTATTATAACACAAGTTTTTTCGATTTTCACTAGAGGAAATGGATTTTGTTCAGCAAATCCAGCTAGGATTGTCCTTTGGCTGCCAAGATTGCCTTGCCTTCTTTTATCAGGGGATGACGGAAAAGTGAAAAGTACAGTTGGGTGGTCATGGCAACCCAGATAAGGGGTTCACAAAGGATAACTCCCCTATACCCTGCCCAAGGGATAATCAAAACCACAAAAACGATTTTCCCGATTAGTTCTATAAAGCTGGAAACTAGAGGAAGGACTTTCTGCCCCAATCCCTGCAAGCAATTGCGATAAATCAGCAAAAGGCTCAAAATCGGATAAAAGACTGAACTGATTTGCAGGTAGAGAGTGCCATTTTCTACCAAGTAAGTATCTGTCGAACTGGCCAAGAAGGAAACCAAGGTGGGACTGGTAAAAAAGAGGAAAATACAAACAAAACCTGCCCAGGACATGCTCAAACGACTACCGATTCGAAGTCCTTGAACAATGCGGTCTGGTCGCTTAGCCCCGAGATTTTGAGAGGCAAAGGTCGTCATGGCAGAAGAAATAGCCGTCATCGGAAGCAGAGCAAAGGCCATAATGCGTCTAGCTGCTGTTTGAGCACTAATAATCACAGCTCCAAAGGTATTGACCGAAGATTGTAAAATCACGCTACCGATAGACACAATCGAACTCATCAAACCCATAGCCAAACCTTGTTCCAAGAGATCCGCATACAAAGCCTTGTTCCATTTAAAATGCTTGAATTGAGGGAGCAGTTCTGGAACACTCTTTCGGATATAATAAAAGCAGAGAACCACTGATAAGCCTTGCGAAATAATGGTAGCAAGACCCGCAGATTGAACTCCCAGATGCAGTTGCGTAATGAAATAGAGATCCAGAACCACATTGACTAAGGCAGAGAAAATCAGAAATCCAAGAGCCGCTAGACTATCACCAATGGACCGCAACAAGCCAGCAAAGAGATTATAGGCAAAACTGACACCGACACAGGTCACAATCATAGAAATATATTGATAGGATTGAGGAAGGATTTCTGCAGGGGTATCTAAATATTGCAAGAGTGGATACAGACCAACAAAGCCCATCAGCATGACCACAATGCTCAAAAGAGCACCTAAAATCCAAGTGGCTGCTACTGCTTCTTTAATTTTAGTGAAATTACGAGCCCCATAATAGCGGGCAATGACAATCCCCATGCCATTTCCAACACCAAGCGTAAAACCTATAATCAAGTCAAAAATGGCAGTTGTTGCCCCTACTGCAGCCAAGGAATCTTGACCAAGAAAACGCCCAACAATCAAGACGTCAGCTGTATTATAAAGCTGTTGGAAAATATTTGACAGCAAGATTGGAAAGGCAAAGCTTAACAGCGCAGGAAGAATAGGACCATGTATCAAGTCCACGGATCGTTTCTTATTCATAAAGCTATTATATCAGCTTTCCAGAGGACCGACAAGATTCTTTAACGAATCCTGAAATCAATTGCTTACAGAGAGACAATTTGCTATAATCAAGAAAAGGAGGTCACTTATGAGTTTGACCAGTCAATTAATAACCGATGTATTTCCTGATCTTGATAAGGTTGAAAAGCTAAACAAGGAAGCTTTCCCCGAGGAAGAACGAGTTCCTCTGTCAGAGTTCTTACGCTATCAGGACCGAGATGACGCCCACTTTTTTGCTTTTTATAACCAAGAAGAGTTTGTTGGCTTTGCCTTCTCCATCTCCAATCAAAAAGCCTTCTATATTAGCTTTTTTGCTATCATGCCCCACTTGAGAAGCCATGGGTATGGAAAAGAAATCATTGAAAAGCTGACTGATTTTTACCAGCGAACCATGTTGTTGGAAGTCGAGCGCTTGGATGAAGAATGCGATAACTTGGAGCAAAGAAAGGCCCGCATGGACTTCTATCGACAAAATGGCTTTAAAACAGCCAATGCTTTCCTAGAGTACGATGATCTGAGTTTTGAAATCCTCTATCGTGGCGACCACTTTGACGAAGAAGCCTATCGCGACATCTTCCAGAAGTTGCAAGATGAACATTATTTTGACTTTCATATCGAATACCGTCGTTTTAGTGACCATTAGTTCTTTCATCTGGAATAAACATAAAAAGTAGCAGTTCCTATCTGCTACTTTTTATGTTATTCTTCGATTTCGATTTCAAGTCCATCGCCTAGGTCAAGTGTCACTTCTTGGTTAGGTGCTAGATCCTCAACGACAGAAGTAGGAGTTGTTCCTTCTTCATCTTCAATCAAGCCATATTGAACACGCACTTGATGGTCAATCTCATCAAAGACTTCTGGGTGATCTGCCAAGTATTTCTTAGCATTTTCAGAACCCTGACCGATCTTTTCATCCTTATAAGAGTACCAAGCTCCTGCTTTTTTGATGATATCCAAATCACTTGCAATCTTCAAGAGCTCACCGGTCTTAGAAATCCCTTCTCCGTACATAATTTCAACAAAGGCTTCCTTAAACGGTGGAGCCACCTTGTTTTTCACGACCTTGATCTTGGTTTCCTTACCGACATTGGTATCTTTTTGGTCACCAGTTCCCTTGATTTGTGTGCTTCCACGAACATCCAAACGGACTGAAGCGTAGAATTTCAGAGCACGTCCACCAGGAGTTGTTTCTGGGTTTCCAAACATGACTCCAACTTTTTCACGCAACTGGTTGATAAAAATGGCAATTGTTTTGGTTTTATTGATAGAAGCTCCGAGTTTACGCATGGCCTGGCTCATCATACGAGCCTGCAAACCAACGTGGCTATCTCCAATATCCCCATCAATTTCCGCACGAGGTACAAGGGCTGCAACTGAGTCGATAACGACGAGGTCAACTGCACCTGAGTCAATCAATTTTCCTGCAATTTCAAGACCTTGCTCCCCTGAATCTGGTTGTGACAAGAGCAATTCGTCAATGTTCACACCAAGGGCTGCAGCATAGGCTGGGTCAAGAGCATGTTCCGCATCGATAAAGGCTGCAATACCGCCTTCTTTTTGCGCCTGCGCCACCGCATGAAGGGCAACCGTTGTCTTACCAGAAGACTCTGGTCCATAGATTTCGATGATACGTCCTTTAGGATAACCACCTGAACCAAGAGCAATATCCAGAGCCAACGACCCTGAACTCATCACTTGCACTTTTTGCTCCGCACGTTCACCCAAACGCATGATTGAGCCTTTACCAAAGTCTTTCTCAATCAATTTCAGAGCATCGTTCAAGGCTTTTTCACGATCAGCTCCGAATTTTTTTGAAATTTCATCTAATTTTTTTGGTTTTTTCGCCATTCTTTTCTCCTGTATTCTAATAGTCCTAAGACCTGTCTACTATTATATCAAAAGTTAGTCACTTAATAAAGCCTTGCGAACTAGGTTAAAGGCATGCATGACCGCAATCTGACGAACATCTGCTCGGCTCCGTCCTGCGATATTGGCCTTGATAACTTCTGTTCCTTTTGCATGTGCCAAGCCAATAAAGACTGTCCCAGCTGGATGCCCCTCTAGGCTATCTGGCCCAGCCACACCCGTCAAACTGACTCCATAATCAGACTGAGTCTTTAGCCGTGCCTGCTCTGCCATCTTTTGAGCCGTAAACTCTGAAACGACCCCGTGTTCTTTTAGCTCTTGCTCGGCAATTTCCAGCATCTTGGACTTTTCTTCTAGACTGTAAGTGACAAACCCTCCATTAAAGATTGCTGAAACGCCTGAAAAGTTTGCTAATGTCGCTTGAAAGAGGCCTGCCGTCAAGCTTTCTGCCGCAGTAATGCTTTTCTGTCTCTTCTTTAGTTCTTCTACAACGACACTTGCTAGGCTGGTTTCTTCCCCATATCCATAACAGATGTCTCGTAGAGAAATTCCCTCGAAAGTCTGACGATCCAAGATTTGATTCTCTAGGATATCCAGTGCTTGATCAGCCTTTTCTTGACTGACTGCTTTTGTAGACAAACGCAAGGTCACTTCTCCCGTTTTGGCATACGGAGCCAAGGTCGGGTCGGTTTGATTATCAATCAAATCCGCTAAAATGGTCACCAACTGACTTTCACCAATCCCAAAGAAACGGAGCACTCGTGAGTATAACTTGGTACCAGTCATCAACTTGGGCAAAAGTTGATTTAAGACCATAGGTTTCAACTCGCTTGGAGGTCCTGGAAGGACTACGTAAGTCACGCCATCTACTTCCGATACCCCTCCTACCGCTAAGCCTGTCTCATTTGGCAGTGGAGTCGCCCCTTCTACAATTTGGGCTTGGCGCTCATTATTAGGTGTCCGAGCATAGTCTGGCCTTTGAGCAAAAAAGACATCCAGTTTCTCTTGCGCTTGAGGGTCAAACACTAAGTTTTTTCCCAAAAATTTTGCCAGAGTTTGTTTGGTTAAATCATCCTCAGTTGGCCCTAAGCCCCCTGTCAAAATGACTAGACTACTACGCGAACTCGCAATCTCTAGCAAGGACATGAGACGCGCTTCATTATCTCCCACAGCTGTTTGGAAGTAGACATCTACTCCAATTTCTGCTAGCTTTTCTGATAAAAACTGGGCGTTGGTATTGACGATCTGCCCTGTTAAAATTTCCGTTCCTACAGCAATGATTTCTGCTTTCATCTTTCCTCCTACCTATCTATTCGAATTTTTTTGAAAAAATCGCAGGAAAGTCCCACGATTTGATTCTTTGTTTTATTCTATCTCTTCGTTTGAAGCATTTGTGGAAGGTGCTGTTCGACCATAAAGATTTTCATACAGAACAGCGTTGGTCTCCAACTCTGCTACGTCCTCTCTCCCTAGGGAACGACGCAAAAGATTTTGCATTTCCAGCATATGCTCTCTCGTTACGATTTGGTAAGAGATTCCTTGCAACTCAGCATCTTCACCACGAAGTTGATGTGTTTCGATGTTTTTAAAGGAATCTTGGTAACCAAGTAGTTGTGGGATACTGGAGGCAGACAAATCAACATTTGTCTGCATATTATCACTAAGCGCTTTTAAGATAGCTTGATAATGACTGATACTATTGAGGCTCAAGACCTTTTCCATAATCTTTTGAATGACTTCACGTTGACGTTTTTGACGACCATAGTCTCCCTCAGGATCCTGATAACGCATCCGTGAATAGACCAGAGCTTCCTCACCATTCAAAGTTTGCTCACCGACTCCAATCGAGATTTTATTAAATTCTTCCTGATCAGCAATCGAAATTGGAAAACCGAGTGTGTTGTTGACTGTGATGCCCCCAACTGCATCAACTAGCTGTTGGAGTCCTTGCATGTTGACCATCACATAACGATCAATATGAATGTTCATCATTTTTTGAATGGTTGAAATAGCCAACTCTGCACCGCCATTGGCATAGGCAGCATTGAGTTTTGCTTCCTGAACTTGGCCATTTCCAGTCTCAATCTTGGTCAAAATATCCCGTTCTAAACTCATCATAGTGGTTTTCTTGGTTTTCGGATTGACTGTCAGAAGAATCATGGAATCACTATTCCCCGCCCAAGGGTCTGTACGTTCTACATTTCCCGTATCTACCCCCATCAAAAGAATGGTCAAAGGCTCTGTCGCCTCAATCACGTTGGTTTCTTCACCAATTTTCTTATAAGTTTTTTTACTTAAGGTTTCAGTTCCTTGATAATAAATAGTATAGGCATACGCACCCACACCTAAAGCCGTTACTGCTAGAAAAGCTAGTAGCATTCCGATTATTTTTTTTACCATCTTATCATTTATCTATCAGTCTACCCATCAGGTAAACGTCTAAAAATATCCCTTCTTTTAAATAGGCTCCTCTTTCTTGTAAGCCTTCTGTAACAAATCCAAATTTTGAATAGAGGTGGATAGCTGCCTCGTTGCGCTTTTGTACACTGAGCTGCAAACGACGCAGAACTCCACTGGTTTTAGCCCACTCAATTCCTTCTTCAAGGAGTATGCTTCCTAAGCCATGATTCCAAAACTTCCTTTGGATGACCAAAAAGATATCCCCGATGTGACGAATCCGTATACGTTGCTCTGCCGTGATGTTCAAAACACCTGCAATTTCATCATTCAGGAGGGCTAGGAGAGTGATTTGGTTATCTGAAGTCGCTTGCTTTTCAATGAAAAGCGCCATTTCAGATTCTGTCATCAAGATACCATTTTCATCCAGACTGGTGAAATCTGTCTCCTGTCCAACTAAATCCAAGAATGCAACCAAAGCAGCGGCATCATGAGCTTCAGCCTCACGAATACAAAGTTCATACTCCATCTTGAAGCTCCTTAATCAATTCCTCAGCACGAGAACCCTGAGCGGTAAAATAGAGGCGACGACCCTCAGCCTCTTTCAAGAGTTCCAACTCCAAGTAGGAATCTGGCAAATCCTCACCCAAAAGATGTCCCCACTCGATAACGGTCACTCCACCACCAAAGAGAAACTCATCCAAGTCAATTGAATCAGCATCCCCCTCAATCCGATAGACATCCAAGTGGTAGAGCGGAAGGCGACCCTCATACTCTCTCACGATGGTGTAGGTTGGACTTTTGATCATCTGACGAATCCCCAAGCCCTTGGCAAGACCCTTTGTAAAGGTTGTTTTACCAGCACCCAATTCCCCAGACAAGATCAAAACATCATTTTTTTGGAGCAAGGTTCCTAGGCGTTCTCCCAGATTAATCAGCTCTTCTTCATTTTTTGCGTACATACTACTATTATACCAAAAAGTTTTCTTTTGTGTGAATTTTCTTTACAAACTTACTATAACAACTTTGGTAAAATAAGGGATTTTTATTGATAGAAAAGTGTTTTTAAAAAAATATACACATGGCGCTAACAAGTAAAATATCTCGGATTACGTGCCCGTAAAAAGAAAATTCTCTTCTCATAGATTTTGGAAATAAAAACTGAGCAAAAATGAAGCCTAAACCAACATAAAAAACAATGGATAAAACTGTCATTGGATTTCTCAAGAACAGCAAGGTTGTCAAAACTGTCAGGACAACTGTTTTTTTCTTATCGAGAGTGGTTTTCAAATCTCGACTGTACTTTTCAAATGGTAAAAAGACAAGTAAATCAATCCCAAACAAGAAAAAGAAGGAAGGCAAGAAAAGGTCTACCAACTCTTGCTGAACAGCTGTCTGTGTTAAAATAGTCTCCGACAACACCAGACAGACGCCTACTAGGTTTAAAACCAACAAGATACTATAAAATAGTTTCACTTTTTTCTGACTGTTTATAATGCTATGAACATCCTGATCTCGAGTATAAAAGAAATTCATCCCTGCGCACAGACCTGATGCCAATACGATAAACACTAGAAAATAGGCGCTTGATTGCTTTAAGGTTAAGATGGCTCCCTTCCACAGTAAACAGCTACTCAGACTAATCTGGATCAAAGCCAGCAACAATAAGATGCGAATTGATTTTATCATTTTCAGTTCTCCCTTCGTATACATGATTATACTCTGCGAGAAAGATAAAAATTCCCCTCTCGTCTCAAATGTCCAATTTTGACGCTCAACTGACAAAAATGAAAAACAGTTGAAGCGATTTGAGAGATATTGCGTCGTGCTCACCTAACCCCAATAGATAGAAGTATAAAACTAAAGAGAACCCTAAGGTTCTCTCGTTTGCTTTTTTATTCTACTGTTTCTTCAACTTGCATTTCCACAGCGTCCTCTACTGGAGCAAGTTCTGTCTCTTCTTGTTCTGGAGCCAGATATGATGCTTCATTGATAGCCTGTGGTTCAAGGTTACGGTAGCGAGCCATACCAGTACCTGCTGGGATGATCTTACCGATGATAACATTTTCTTTAAGTCCAAGGAGATGGTCTTTCTTACCACGGATAGCCGCATCTGTAAGGACACGAGTTGTTTCCTGGAAGGAAGCCGCTGACAAGAAACTGTTGGTTTCAAGTGAAGCTTTGGTGATTCCCATAAGGACTGGACGACCTGTCGCTGGAACTCCACCTGCGATAAGAACATCCTTGTTAGCATCTGTAAAGTCGTTGATATCCATGAGGGTACCCATGAGAAGGTCTGTGTCACCTGGATCCATGACACGAACTTTACGGATCATTTGACGAACCATTACCTCGATGTGTTTGTCACCGATTTCTACCCCTTGGCTACGGTAAACTTTTTGTACTTCACCGAGAAGGTAAGTTTCAACAGACAAGACATCACGAACTGCAAGGAGACGTTTTGGTTGGATAGAACCTTCTGTAAGAGCAGCACCACGCGCTACTTGGTCCCCAACTTCAACACGCATACGTGCTGTAAATGGAACCACGTACTCACCTTCGCCAGTTTCGCCCTTAACAAAGACTTTCTTGGTACGAGTTGATGCATCTTCTTCGATAGCGGTAACTTGTCCTTTAACCTCTGTGATAACCGCTTCCCCTTTCGGATTGCGGGCTTCAAAGATTTCTTGGACACGAGGAAGACCCTGAGTGATATCGGTATTTGAGGCAACCCCACCCGTGTGGAAGGTACGCATTGTAAGCTGTGTACCAGGTTCCCCGATAGATTGGGCAGCGATTGTACCAACTGCTTCACCAACTTCAACCGCATCACCAGTCGCCAAGTTGATACCGTAACAGTGACGGCAGACACCGTGACGAGTGTTACATGTAAATACAGAGCGGATAGTGACTTCTTCCACACCAGCATTGACAATTTCACGCGCCTTGTCTTCTGTAATCAACTCATTTGGACCGATGATAACCGCACCAGTTTCTGGATGTTTAACAGTTTTCTTAGTGTAACGACCATTGAGACGCTCTTCGAGAGACTCGATCATCTCTTTTCCTTCTGCGATAGAACGAATCAAGAGACCACGGTCTGTTCCACAGTCGTCCTCACGGATGATAACGTCTTGGGCAACGTCAACCAAACGACGAGTCAAGTAACCTGAGTCGGCTGTCTTAAGGGCCGTATCGGTCATACCCTTACGGGCACCGTGAGTTGAGAAGAACATTTCGAGTACTGACAAACCTTCGCGGAAGTTTGAAAGGATCGGCAATTCCATGATACGTCCATTCGGAGCGGCCATCAGACCACGCATACCGGCAAGCTGTGAGAAGTTTGAGATGTTACCACGGGCTCCAGAGTCCATCATCATAACGATTGGGTTCTTAGGATCTTGGTTGGCAACCAAACGTTTCTCCAATTTTTCACGAGCTGCACGCCATTCAGCTGTAACAGCGTTGTAGCGCTCATCGTCCGTGATCATACCACGACGGAATTGTTTGGTGATTTGTTCTACACGTTTGTGCGATTCTTCGATGATTTCGGCCTTGTCTTCAACGACTGGGATATCGGCAATACCCACTGTCAAACCTGCAAGAGTTGAGTGGTGGTATCCGAGGTTCTTCATGCGGTCAAGTAGGGCAGAAGTTTCTGTCGTACGGAAACGTTTGAAGATTTCAGCGATGATATTCCCAAGATTTTTCTTCTTGAATGGAGGGTTGAGTTCAAGATTGCTGATTGCTTCCTTGATATCTCCACCTAGTGGCAAGAAGTATTTAGCTGGAACACCTTCTGTTAAGTTGGCATTTGTTGGTTCTTGCAAGTAAGGCAGACCCTCTGGCATGATGTCGTTGAAGAGGATTTTACCAACTGTTGTCAGCAAGACCTTGTGTTTTTGCTCTTCAGTCCAAGGTTTGTTGAGGCTATCTGTCGCGATACCAACACGTGAGTGGAGGTGAACATAGCCATTACGGTAAGCCATAACAGCTTCGTCACGGTCTTTGAAGACCATTCCTTCACCTTCACGACCAGCTTCTTCCATGGTCAAGTAGTAGTTACCCAAAACCATGTCCTGAGATGGAGTAACAACTGGTTTACCATCTTTCGGGTTCAAGATATGCTCAGCAGCCAACATCAAGATACGAGCTTCTGCTTGAGCTTCTTCTGAAAGCGGTACGTGGATGGCCATTTGGTCCCCGTCAAAGTCGGCATTGTAGGCTTCACAGACAAGCGGGTGCAAGCGAAGGGCCTTACCATCAATCAAGACTGGCTCGAAGGCTTGGATACCCAAACGGTGAAGGGTCGGTGCGCGGTTAAGAAGTACTGGGTGTTCTTTGATTACTTCTTCAAGGATATCCCAGATGCGTTCATCTCCACGTTCTACCAAGCGTTTAGCTGCCTTGACGTTTTGCACGATGTCGCGGGCAACGATTTCACGCATCACAAATGGTTTAAAGAGCTCGATAGCCATTTCACGTGGCACACCACATTGGTACATCTTAAGAGTTGGACCAACGGCAATAACGGAACGTCCTGAGAAGTCAACACGTTTACCGAGCAAGTTTTGACGGAAGCGTCCTTGTTTCCCTTTAAGCATGTGGCTCAATGATTTCAGTGGACGGCTACCTGGTCCTGTGATCGGACGACCACGACGACCGTTGTCAATCAAAGCGTCAACTGCTTCTTGAAGCATACGCTTCTCATTTTGAACGATGATACCTGGTGCATTCAACTCAAGCAAACGAGCCAAGCGGTTGTTACGGTTGATAACACGGCGGTAAAGGTCGTTCAAGTCAGATGAGGCAAAACGGCCACCATCCAACTGCAACATTGGACGAAGATCTGGTGGAATAACCGGAAGGATGTTGAGAATCATCCATTCAGGTTTGTTTCCAGACTTGTAAAAGGCATCCAAAACATCCAAGCGTCGGATGGCTTTGACACGTTTTTGTCCCGTAGCTGTTTTCAACTCTTCTTTGAGTTCAGCAATTTCTTTTTCAAGATCTACTTGTTTCAAGAGGTCTTGGATGGCTTCGGCACCCATCTTGGCAACGAATGATCCATAACCATACTCACGCAAGCGTTCACGGTATTCGCGCTCTGTCATGATAGACTTGTGCTCAAGCGGTGTATCCTTAGGATCAATGACCACATAAGCCGCAAAGTAGATAACTTCCTCGAGGGCACGAGGACTCATATCAAGGGTCAAGCCCATACGACTTGGAATCCCCTTGAAATACCAGATGTGAGATACAGGAGCTTTCAACTCGATGTGCCCCATACGCTCACGACGAACTTTTGTACGCGTTACTTCAACCCCGCAGCGGTCACAAACAATCCCTCTGTAACGAATGCGTTTGTACTTACCACAAGCACATTCCCAGTCTTTTGTAGGACCAAAGATGACTTCGTCAAAGAGTCCTTCACGTTCTGGTTTTAACGTACGGTAATTGATTGTTTCAGGTTTTTTGACTTCTCCATAAGACCATGAACGGACTTTACTTGGAGAAGCTAGGGTGATTTGCATACTTTTAAAACGATTTACATCAACCACTATTTCTTCCCTTTCTATTCTAAGTGAACTGCTTATTCTTGTTCAGCAGCTTCTTCTGTTGCTTCCGCTTTTGTTGCTTTCTCAGCTTCTTCAGCTTCAAAGGCTGCTTTAGCCTCTTGTGCTGCTTTTTCGCGGGCTTTTTCAAGGTCATCTACGTGGATGACATCTTCGTCCATTCCTTCATCCAAGTCGCGAAGTTCCACTTCTTGGTCATCTTCGTCTAGGACACGCATGTCAAGACCAAGAGATTGCAATTCTTTGACAAGAACTCGGAAGGATTCTGGAACACCTGGTTTTGGAATTGGTTTTCCTTTTGTAATGGCTTCATAAGCTTTCAAACGTCCGTTGATATCGTCAGACTTGTAAGTCAAGATTTCTTGAAGGACATTTGAGGCACCGTAGGCTTCAAGAGCCCAAACCTCCATCTCACCGAAACGTTGTCCACCAAACTGAGCTTTACCTCCGAGTGGTTGTTGGGTAACGGTTGAGTAAGGTCCGACTGAACGCGCGTGCAATTTATCATCAACCATGTGGTGGAGTTTGATCATGTACATGACTCCGACAGAAACACGGTTATCAAATGGTTCACCAGTACGTCCATCGTAAAGGATCGTTTTGGCATCGCTATCCATACCTGCTTCTTTAACAGTTGACCAAAGGTCTTCAGAACTTGCTCCGTCAAAGACTGGTGTTGCGATGTGAATACCAAGAGTACGAGCAGCCATACCAAGGTGGAGCTCCATAACCTGACCGATATTCATACGTGATGGCACCCCAAGTGGGTTCAACATGATATCGACTGGAGTTCCGTCTGGAAGGTAAGGCATGTCTTCTACAGGAACGATACGAGAGACAACCCCTTTGTTTCCGTGACGTCCGGCCATCTTATCTCCGACTTTGATCTTACGTTTTTGAGCGATGTAGACGCGAACCAGCATGTTGACACCTGATTGCAACTCATCTCCATTTGCACGTGTAAAGATCTTAACATCACGAACGACACCATCGGCACCGTGTGGTACACGAAGAGAAGTATCACGCACTTCACGAGACTTGTCTCCGAAGATAGCGTGCAAGAGACGTTCTTCAGCTGAGAGGTCTTTCTCACCTTTAGGGGTGACTTTACCTACAAGGATATCGCCTTCTTTAACCTCAGCACCGATACGGATAATCCCCATTTCGTCAAGGTCTTTAAGGGCATCTTCACCAACGTTTGGAATTTCACGAGTAATTTCTTCAGGCCCAAGCTTTGTATCGCGCGTTTCTGATTCGTATTCCTCAAGGTGGACAGATGTGTAGACATCGTCTTTGACCAAGCGTTCGCTCATGATAACGGCATCCTCGAAGTTGTAACCTTCCCATGTCATGTAGGCAACGATTGGGTTTTGTCCAAGCGCCATTTCCCCTTTTTCCATAGAAGGTCCGTCAGCGATAAAGTCGCCTTTTTCAACGACATCGCCAACTTTTACGAGAGTGCGTTGGTTGTAGGCAGTACCTGAGTTTGAACGACGGAATTTTTGGATGTGGTAAACGTCCAATGAACCATCTTCACGACGAACTTCTACCTTGTCAGCATCTGCGTATGTAACTTTACCATCATACTGAGCAATGACCGCTGCACCAGAGTCATGAGCTGCTTGGTATTCCATACCAGTACCAACGTAAGGTGCTTTTGGATCAATCAAAGGCACAGCCTGACGTTGCATGTTGGCACCCATGAGGGCACGGTTGGAGTCATCGTTTTCCAAGAAAGGAATACATGCAGTCGCAACGGCAACTACCTGTTTTGGTGACACATCCATGTAGTCAACCACTTCTGCTGGATACTCTTGGTTGACCCCTTGGTGACGTCCCATGACAACTTTCTCAGCAAAAGTACCATCTTCGTTGAGGCGAGAGTTAGCCTGCGCTACAGTAAATTCATCTTCTTCATCGGCTGTCAACCAAACGATTTCATTGGTAACAACACCTGTTTCACGGTCAACCTTACGGTATGGTGTTTGAACAAATCCATACTTGTTCAAGTGTCCGTAAGATGACAAGTTATTGATCAAACCGATGTTAGGTCCTTCAGGTGTCTCGATTGGACACATACGACCATAGTGAGTGTAATGCACGTCACGTACTTCATATCCAGCACGGTCACGTGTCAAACCACCAGGTCCCAAGGCTGACAAACGGCGTTTGTGAGACAACTCAGAAAGTGGATTGTGTTGGTCCATGAACTGTGACAACTGTGATGAACCAAAGAATTCTTTAACCGCAGCTGTTACAGGACGGATGTTGATGATTTGTTGTGGTGTTAAAACTTCATTGTCCTGAACAGACATACGTTCACGGACATTACGTTCCATACGAGAAAGTCCAAGACGTACTTGGTTAGCAAGCAATTCACCAACTGCACGGATACGACGGTTCCCAAGGTGGTCGATATCATCCACACGTCCAATACCTTCCGCCAAGTTGAGGAAGTAGCTCATTTCAGCCAAGATATCAGCTGGTGTTACAGTCCGAACCTTGTCGTCTGGATTGGCATTTCCGATGATGGTTACAACACGGTCTGGATCCGTTGGGGCAACAACCTTGAATTTTTGAAGCACAACTGGTTCTGTCAAAACAGCTGCATCGTTTGGAATATAAACGATCTTGTTCAAGTCGCCATCCAAGTGACTCTCGATACTTTCAATCACGCTACGAGTCATAACGGTACCAGCTTCTACCAAGATTTCACCAGTTTCAGGGTCTACCAATGGCTCCGCAATGGTTTGGTTAAGCAAGCGTGTCTTAACGTTGAGTTTTTTATTGATCTTGTAACGACCAACGGCTGCCAAATCGTAGCGGCGTGGATCAAAGAAACGCGCTACAAGCAAGCTACGTGAGCTTTCAGCAGTCTTAGGCTCACCTGGACGAAGGCGTTCGTAGATTTCTTTCAAGGCTTCGTCTGTACGAGAGTCCATTGGATTCTTGTGGATATCTTTTTCAACAGTATTGCGAACCAACTCACTATCACCAAAGATATCAAAGATTTCATCATCACCTGAGAAACCAAGCGCACGAACCAAGGTCGTAAATGGAATCTTACGGGTACGGTCGATACGAGTATAAGCGATGTCTTTTGAGTCGCTTTCAAGTTCCAACCAAGCTCCACGGTTAGGGATAACAGTAGAACCGTAGCCCACTTTACCATTCTTGTCTACTTTGTCATTAAAGTAAACACCTGGTGAGCGGACCAACTGAGAAACGATGATACGTTCACCACCATTGATGATGAAGGTTCCCATCTCTGTCATGATTGGGAAATCACCAAAGAAGACTTCTTGGGTCTTGATTTCGCCTGTTTCCTTGTTGATCAAGCGGAAGGTTACAAAAATGGGCGCTGAATAGCTAGCATCGTGGATACGTGCTTCTTCGAGTGTGTATTTTGGTTCCTTGATTTCATAGCCAACAAATTCCAACTCCATTGTATCTGTGAAGTTTGAAATTGGCAATACATCTTCAAACACTTCCTTAAGACCATGGTCTAGGAAAGCTTTGAATGAATCCGTTTGAATTTCAATCAAATTTGGTAAGTCAAGAACTTCTTTGATTCTTGAAAAACTACGACGGGTACGATGTTTCCCGTATTGAACGTCATGTCCTGCCAAGATGATTCTCCTTTGTAAATAAAGTTTCAAGCCTTGTCAATCAGGCTTTTCTAATCGTCATATGGTTTTAAAAAACCTTATCACCATGTCCTTCTGATGAATTTTCAGAATCTTTAAATCTTTGTTACAAGCACTCGAAAACCTGAAAAAAAGCACAAAAAGAGCAGCTAAATCTGACTTTTTCAGAAGATTTAACTGCTGTGAGTCTTGTCTGGACAATATTTCAGACAAAACCTACGACAAATGATTACTTATATTATACCTTATTTAGCCAGATTTTTCAAGGTTTCTTTACTATTTTTTAAACAATCTTTTCCTATATATTATTTTAAAATTTCAAGAGAATGAAGCATTATATTTTCTCTCAAAAACTAGGAAAACGCTTGCACTAATGTTTACCTCGTGCTATACTGATAGGGAACAACTACACAAGGAGAATTGTGATGAAAAAGATCCCATCTCAAACTGAGAAAAAAATGATTTACGGTATCCGTTCCTTGAAGAACGGAACTGGTTCTGTCCTTATTGGTGCCAGCATTATCCTACTTTCTGCTGCAATGCCAACTATTTCTGCTAACGAAAACCTGCCTCAAACTCAGGAAAATACTAGCGTAGTGGCCAAGGCTCCTACTGAGACTGAAACTAGTCAAACTCAAAAGGAAATGCCTATTTCTGAACAAAAGAATGCAAACGCTTCCCTGGACGCTAAAAAAGAAGCTCCAGCTGTGGAAACTACTACAGCACCAGAAACACCTAAAACAGAAGATACTACTACAAGCCAAGCTAACAGCAAGGAAGAGAAAGTAAATGCCAGCACTTCGACGCCAACTTCAGATCAAAAACCACAAGCTGATACATCCTCTGAAGAACCCATCGCAGACAACCACTTCCGCATCCATGTAAAAAAACTCCCTGAAGAAAACAAAGATTCTCAAGGTCTTTGGACTTGGGACGATGTTGAAAAACCGTCTGAAAACTGGCCCAATGGAGCCAAGTCCTTCAAGGATGCCAAGCAAGATGACTACGGCTATTATCTAGATGTCAAACTCAAAAATGTGCAAGCCAAGAAAGTCAGCTTCCTTATCAACAATACCAAGGGGGATAACCTGACAGGGGATCGTTCTGTAGAGCGCCTCTCTCCAAAAATGAACGAGGCCTGGCTAGATGAAAACTACAAGGTATACAATTATCGCCCTCAACCAGCAGGAACTATTCGTGTCAACTACTACCGCACCGATGGCAACTATGACAAAAAATCTCTTTGGTATTGGGGCGATGTCAAAAACCCAAGCAGTGGAGAATGGCCTGACGGTACTGACTTTACCGCAACTGGAAAATATGGTCGCTACATTGATATCCCACTCAATGAAGCTGCGAGAGAATTTGGATTTTTATTACTAGACGAAAGCAAGAAAGGCGATGATGTGAAAATCAGAAAAGAAGATTATAAATTCACTGATCTAAAAAATCACAGTCAGATTTTCCTCAAAGATGATGACGAAACCATCTATACCAACCCCTACTACGTTCACGATATCCGTATGACTGGTGCCCAACACGTGGCTAAATCTCGTATCGAAAGCAGTTTTTCTACCCTCGTTGGAGCTAAGAAAGACGATATCCTCAAACACTCCAGCATCACTGATTACCAAGGGAATAAAGTAGCTATCACAGACGTGGAAGTGGATGAGGCAGGTAAAAAAGTGACCTATATCGGCGACTTCTCTGACACCCAACACCCTTACACTGTCAGCTACAATTCAGACCGCTTTACCACACGTTCAAGCTGGCGCCTCAAGGATGAGTCCTACAGTTACGATGGTCCACTCGGCGCAACTCTAAAAGAAGATGGCAAGCGTGTTGACCTCACCCTCTGGTCTCCAAGCGCTGATAAGGTTTCCGTTGTCGTATATGACAAGAAAGATCCTGAAAAAGTAGTCGGAACTGTTGCCCTTGAAAAAGGAGAAAAAGGCACCTGGAAACAAACTCTGGATGTAAACTCTGGTCTCGGTATCAGCAACTACACTGGCTATTACTACCACTACCAAATCGAGCGACAAGGTAAAACTGTCCTCGTTCTTGACCCTTATGCCAAATCATTAGCGGCTTGGAACAGTGACCTAGCAAAAACAGATGCCGCTCATAAGGTCGCTAAAGCTGCCTTTGTCGATCCAGCGAAGTTAGGTCCGCAAGACTTGACCTATGGGAAGATTCACAACTTCAAATCGCGTGAAGATGCCGTCATCTATGAGGCTCATGTACGTGACTTCACTTCGGATCCTGCCATCGCAAAAGACTTGACCAAACCATTTGGTACCTTTGAAGCCTTTATCGAAAAACTAGACTATCTCAAAGACTTGGGTGTGACTCATATCCAGCTCCTTCCAGTCTTGTCTTACTACTTTGTCAATGAATTGAAGAACCAAGAACGTTTGTCTGCCTACGCTTCAAGCAACAGCAACTACAACTGGGGATATGACCCTCAAAACTACTTCTCCTTGACTGGTATGTACTCAAGCGATCCTAAGGATCCAGAAAAACGTATTGCCGAATTCAAAAACCTCATCAACGAAATCCACAAACGTGGCATGGGGGCCATCTTGGACGTGGTCTACAACCATACTGCCAATGTTGACATTTTTGAAGATATTGAGCCAAACTACTATCACTTTATGGACGCAGACGGAACTCCACGTACTAGCTTTGGAGGCGGTCGTTTGGGAACAACCCACTACATGTCTAAACGTGTCTTGGTAGACTCTATCAAGTATCTGGTTGAAACCTACAAAGTGGATGGCTTCCGCTTCGATATGATGGGTGATCACGATGCGGCTTCAATCGAAGAAGCATATAAGGCTGCACGCGCCCTCAATCCAAATCTTATCATGCTAGGTGAAGGCTGGAGAACCTATACTGGCGATGAAAATACGCCTGTACAACCTGCTGACCAAGATTGGATGAAGAAAACAGAT
This sequence comes from Streptococcus oralis subsp. dentisani, assembly GCF_003944205.1. Taxonomy (GTDB): domain Bacteria; phylum Bacillota; class Bacilli; order Lactobacillales; family Streptococcaceae; genus Streptococcus; species Streptococcus oralis_BH. Next base: position 3,148 of record NZ_RJPH01000004.1, on the reverse strand, counting down.
ACTGTCGCTGTCTTTTCAGACGACATCCGCAACAACCTCAAGTCTGGCTATCCAAACGAAGGTCAACCTGCCTTTATCACAGGTGGCAAACGCGATATCAATACCATCTTTAAAAATCTCATTGCCCAACCAACAAACTTTGAGGCTGACAATCCTGGAGATGTTATCCAGTATATCGCAGCCCATGATAACTTGACTCTCTTTGACATCATTGCCCAGTCTATCAAAAAAGACCCAAGCAAGGCTGAGAACTACGCTGAAATCCATCGCCGTTTGCGACTTGGAAACCTCATGGTCTTGACTGCTCAAGGAACTTCGTTTATCCACTCTGGTCAGGAATACGGACGTACCAAACAATTCCTTGATCCAGCCTACAAGACTCCTGTCTCAGAGGATAAGGTTCCAAACAAGTCTCACTTATTGCGTGATAAGGACGGCAAACCATTTGTCTATCCTTACTTTATCCATGACTCTTACGACTCTAGTGATGCTGTCAACAAGTTTGATTGGACCAAAGCTACAGATAGCAAAGCATATCCTGAAAATGTCAAGAGCCGTGACTACATGAAAGGATTGATCGCTCTTCGTCAATCTACAGACGCCTTCCGACTCAAGAGTCTACAAGATATCAAAGAGCGCGTCCGACTCATCACTGTCCCAGGCCAAAATGGTGTTGAAAAAGAAGACGTGGTCATCGGCTACCAAATCACTGCTCCAAATGGAGATGTCTACGCTGTCTTTGTCAATGCGGATAGTAAGGCTCGCGAATTCAACTTGGGAACTGCCTTTGCTCACTTGAGAAAGGCTGAAGTCCTCGCAGATGAAAATCAAGCCGGACCAGTAGGAATCGCTAAACCTCAAGGTCTCGAATGGACTGAAAAAGGCTTGAAATTGAACGCTCTCACTGCCGTTGTTCTCCGCTTGTCTCAAGGTGGTGCTATTGTCCCCCCAGCTGTGGAAGAAAAACCAGAATTTGATCTTTCTAGCTTGGAAGTTGAATCAGAACAAGACCAAGCCCAAAACCTAGTAGCAAATCCTGACTCTCAAGAAACTGCTACAGAGACTCTTTCTCAGAAGGTCCTTCCAAACACAGGTACTGAGAACAAATCCCTTCTTGCCCTTGCTGGATTCAGCATCCTTGCCCTTCTCGGACTTGGATGGTTGATAAAAAACAAGAAAAAGAACTAATACTCAATGAAAATCAAAGAGTAAACTAGAAAGCTAGCCGCAGGCTGCTCAAAGCACAGCTTTGAGGTTGTAGATAAGGCGAAGCTGACGTGGTTTAAAGAGATTTTCGAGGAGTATAACCTAGCCCTCCTATAGAGAAAACACCCCATGGTTAGAAGAATCTTCTAGTCATGGGGTGTTGTTTGCAGACTCTATAATATTTGTAGTGGGTAAATCCCCTATGGATATTATGGAGCCTATTTTGTTGTAGAAAAAAAGTCCCATAAGATCTATAATGAAAAGCGATCAAACCATCATTAGAAAGAATCATATGGAACCATTATATTTTATCACAAAACTACTCGATATTAAAGACCCTAATATCCAAATTATGGATGTTATTAATAGAGATACCTTCAAGGAAATCATCGCTAAACTGGACTATGACGCCCCATCTTGTCCTGATTGCGGAAGTCAAATGAAGAAATATGACTTCCAAAAACCATCTAAAATTCCTTACCTTGAAACGACTGGTATGCCTACTAGAATTCTTCTGAAAAAGCGTCGTTTCAAGTGCTATCATTGTTCGAAAATGTTGGTCGCTGAGACTTCTCTCGTCAAGAAAAAGCACCAAATCCCTCGTATTATCAACCAAAAAATTGCTCAAAAGTTGATTGAAAAGACCTCTATGACTGATATTACTTATCAGCTGGCCATTTCAACTTCAACTGTCATTCGCAAGCTCAATGACTTTCACTTTAAACATGACTTTAGCCGACTTCCTGAGATTATGTCCTGGGACGTTGAAACAGTCAGGGGAGTGACTGTTTCAATCGGGAGATAAAGATGAGTTTCATTGCGCAAGATTTTGACAAGCTCAATATCATCGCTGTCCTTGAAGGCAGGACACAAACTATCATCCGAAATCATTTTCTTCGCTACAATCAAGCCGTCCGTTGGCAGGTGAAAATCATTACGATGGATATATTTAGCCCTTACTATGACTTGGCTAAACGACTTCGCTTTCGAATTTCTAGGCTCAGGCTGAAACAGTCTACCAGACTGTTTCACTCCCAAATGCAAAAATTGTATTGGATCGCTTTCACATTGTGCAACACTTAAGCCGTGCTATGAGCCGTGTGCGGGTCCAAATCATGAACCAATTCGATAGAAAATCCCATGAATACAAGGCTATCAAGCGCTACTGGAAGCTCATTCAACAAGAAAGCCGTAAACTCAGCGATAAGAGATTTTATCGCCCTGCTTTTCGTATGCACTTAACGAATAGAGAAATTCTAGACAAGCTTTTGAGCTATTCAGAAGACTTAAAACACCACTATCATCTCTACCAACTCTTGCTTTTTCACTTTCAGAATAAGGAACCCGAGAAATTTTTCGGACTCATTGAGGACAATCTAAAGCTGGTTCATCCTCTTTTTCAGACTGTCTTTAAAACCTTCCTCAAAGATAAAGAGAACATTGTCAACGCCCTTCAACTACCCTATTCTAACGCAAAATTAGAGGCGACTAATAATCTCATTAAACTCATCAAACGAAATGCCTTTGGTTTTCGAAACTTTGAAAACTTCAAAAAAAAGATTTTCATCACTCTGAACATAAAAAAAGAAAGGACTAAATTTGTCCTTTCTCGATCTTAGCTTTTCTTCAATCCACTACAGTTGACAAAGAGCCAAAAAAAGATACTCACTTAAGTATCTTAGTCAATAAATCAAATCGGGAAGACAGGATTCGAACCTGCGACACCTTGGTCCCAAACCAAGTACTCTACCAAGCTGAGCTACTTCCCGAGTTAAATAGAAAAAATGCACCCTAGAGGATTCGAACCTCTAACCGCCTGATTCGTAGTCAGGTACTCTATCCAGTTGAGCTAAGGGTGCTCATTATTATATGCCGAGGACCGGGATCGAACCGGTACGATCGTTTCCAATCGCAGGATTTTAAGTCCTGTGCGTCTGCCAGT